>DASUUX010000102.1:0-7728 GCA_036373855.1 Nitrososphaera sp. | reverse complement strand
TACCTATTTTTTCTGTTGGAACAATTGTCTTGGATCTAGAACGAACCTTAATGAACTTATTTTCCCATCATCATCGACATGAAACCATCCACATACAAAGGTTGTCAAAGGCGGCTCGCGATAATTCATTTCGTAGAGAAGACAGACATCGTTGCTATCCGCGAACTCCTTCTTGATCTCTAATTTGGGTAGGTTCGCGTGTTCCAGATAGGTCGTGAATGGCTCAGCTTGGTTAAAAGATGTTACTTCCACAGGCCCAGGCGCCAAGACCGATATGTTATCGCTTATGTAGCTTCTAACAGTTTTGAAGTCTTTTCGCTCCAAAGCATCTATGAACTCCATCACAATTTCCTTCGCGCTCTTTGCAGATTCATTTTTTTGCATGCCATTTCTTCGGTAGCGTTGGATTTATGATCTCGTAAAGTCCACCTTTCGATTTAGGGAAATTTATATTCAAGCCGGACGTTAACCAATTACTGGACTCGAAAGACTTTCAGCTACTTGTAGCGCTATATGGGAATGCACGCCAAAGCTACCAGTCATTAGGCAGGCGAGTCTCGCTCTCTGCTCCTGCGGTTCGGGACCGACTGAATCGCTTGAAGAGTAAAGGGATCCTCCAAGGATTCATGTTAGTGATAGATTCGAGCGTGTTTGATCGCGATGATGTCCTGCTATTCTTCAATGGTGAGTATTCGCGCAAGACTGTACTCGCGGCGTTTGCAGCGGCAGACGTAACTTGGGTCGCCTGGAAAGTGGATGGACGAATCCACCTGCGCCTATGGACCAAGAATGAGCGTGAAGCGACAGCTAATCTTATCAAAATCTTAGGTGTCAGACCCTCAAGGCGAGCTTTCAAGCTGCGCAAAAGGCGAGCACCGCTTTCCATCAATGACTTGTCAATAATGGACGCTCTAGTAGATAACCCCAAAGTGCCATTTGATGAACTCTTGAAAACCACTGGGCTAAGTCCAAAGACTGTACGCAAGAACCTTAATCTACTCTTAGAGACAAAAACGATTTCCATTGACCCTCTTCTTGGTGCACTGACAGATTCCGGCGAGCTGATATATCCACTGGTAGTTGATGGAAGCGTCAGCATGGACGACGTACGAAAAATAATGGGCGAGTCGGCCCAAACACACCATACTCTCGAGCCACCGATGAAACATGTGCTTTGCAGAGCAAGCTCTTTGGCGGATGTGATAAGTAAGACCCGGGTGCTGGAGAAGGTTCAGGGAGTCAATTATGTTACCATAACCTTGAATCGGGAAGTTCTGGTGTCTACAGACCTCAGACACTCCCTAATCAGAGAGGAAATAAGGAAGCTGGAAAAGAATCGAAAGAAATAGCAGAAAGTTTAAAGCTCACCACGTGTGTATGAACCCACCACTATGACAACACCAAATCCTGCTAGTGCCATATTGCAGAAACCTTTTTAGCTCGGCCTTACATTTAAAAAGACTAGCAAAGAATCCGCTTTTTGAAGCGATATCACTTCACGGCCCGACGGGCCCACTGCCAACTACATTATATCTAAATTTTGAACATTTTTCTATAGAACTCCCTCTAGTCATAAAAGGTATCAAAATTTTTGATCGAGCGCCAAATGAGTCCAAATATTTTCTTTACTGGCCTCCTGCTAACTTTAATTATGAAATAAATATAGTGCGCTTTGCTACAGTTAAAGAATATGTTGCACAGTTGAGTACCGGAAATCGTAATGAGGCAACAACAAACGCCCAAAATTCATACGCATTCATCTCGAGAGGGGGGAATTTACTCAAATGCATACCTTGTAGAAACTGATGACGGAGTCATTGCCATAGATTCTACCTTGACAGTAAGTGAAAGTAGTTCCCTTAAGAGCAAAATTGAAGGCATAGATAAACCTCTCCTTGCCATTCTATTGACTCATCCTCATCCTGATCATGTTGCTGGCGTTACTAATTTGATCAACTCTCGAAATGTATCTGAAAACGTCCAGATACTTGCAACTGAGGCAGTTGATAGAGTTATCCGAGCTACTGAGGAGCCGAAAAGGAGACAATGGAGCCCAGTATTCAAGGAGGAATGGATAGATAAGTGGACTTATCCTAACAGGATAGTAAATGATGGTGAAACTGTGACTTTTGATGGAATCTCATATAAGCTGATCGATTTAGGTCCGGGAGGTGATTCTGACGCAAATTCAATATGGATCTTGAACACTCAGCCGAAGGCGGCATTCGTAGGAGACTTAATCTTTAATGGAATTCACTCATACATAGCGGATAACCATCTTTCCGATTGGCTTGTAAACATTGAAAGAGCTAGGAAACTTGTCACTGACGGAGATAGAATATACCCTGGACACGGCGATGCGGGGTCATTGGAGCTTTTCGACGCGCAGAAGGCGTATCTGCAGGCGTACTCTGATGCTGTCCGAAAAATCGCAAATGGCACAACGACTCTTACAGACAGTGAGAAACAACAATTGACAACAACAATGGAACAATTCCTCCAGGGAAACCGTCTTTCATTCCTAATATCTCTTAGCGCTGATGCAGTAGCTACCGAATTAGCGAGAAGCAAATCCTGAGATGATGTAATGGAACTACAACTAGGTGGAAAGAGGGTATTGATTACAGGAAGTAGCGCAGGCATAGGAGAAGGTATTGCGAAAGCGTTTGCAAAAGAAGCGGCAACAGTGGTAATCCACGGGCGCAACAGAACAAATGCTGAACGAGTCGCTAATGAGATTAAAGGCAATGGGGGTACTGCTTATGTAGCCTTAGGAGATCTTTCAACTGATGAAGGTGCTACCAAAGTATCCTTAATTGCAACATCTCTAATGGGCGGTATAGACATACTGGTGAATAACGCGGCTGATTATAAGAACCGTAGTTGGGCCGAGAGTATACCTAGTGATTGGGCAGAGCTTTACAACTTGAATGTTCTATCCTGTGTGCGTATGATTCGCTCCCTAATGCCCCAGATGAAGAAGAATGGGTGGGGTCGAATAATTCAGATTTCAAGTGGTGAAGCTACACAGCCATTCGCTTTCATGCCTGACTACGCTGCTACAAAAGCAGCTCTTAATAACCTCACAGTAAGTCTTTCCAAGGAATTAGCCGACACTGGAATAACATCAAATACTATAAGTCCAGGAATAATTGTTACTTCCAGTCTTGAAAAATTTTACAGGGAAACTGCTACTAAGCGAGGTTGGGGGAGTGACTGGAATGAGATAGAGAAGCATGTTGTTCAGGAGATCCTGTATAATCCCGTTGGACGTTTAGGCAGGATAGATGATGTAGCAAACCTTGTAGTGTTTGTTGCCAGCCCGCTTGCATCCTACATAAATGGAGCCAATTTACGCGTCGACGGGGGAAGCGTCGTAACTGTAAATTGAAATATGCAGGTTAAAGCAGGGCTAGTGCCTTCCAAGGCAATCAGCCATTTTGAAATAGATGTATGCAAAATCATCTTACGCTTTGATATCATTATATTTGCAGAGTACAAATCTTTAGTTCGTTTTAGTATGAATAAAATTCATGGTGTCCGCATAACCATCTTTTATTAATTGCGTAATTGTTCCAGATGAGAAATCAAACGTTTTATCTGAAATATTATGTTCATCATTTTTTCTTTCTATTCTTATTATATGATCAATGTCAAATCTCCCCTCTATAATTTCTCTATTTAGTCTAGGCCTCCAGCTGATGCCATGATACTTTGTTCTTTGGTTTAACAAGTCAGTAATGACTTTATCTTTGACTCCATTTTCTTTTGCTTTCCTTATTAGATCTCTTACCAAGTCTATATAATCAGATATTAGCAATAATATCTCCTCGTCTCTATGAGTTCGATCAGAGAAAGTGATATCGTTTTTCCTGTTTAATACACCGTCATAATCGGTAGGGATTTCTGTTTGCCTTGTGGGATGCACATTTATTACATCCACAGTAAGAGTAGGAACCTTGTCTTTTAATCCTCTGATCCTATACCAATACTGCCGGTGGTACAGGACTAGCTGGGTTAATGGAGTATTGGTCATCATTCCCCCATCCCAAAAGTATCGTATCTCTTTTCGGTATTGCCTGCTAAAGTCGCGATAAGGAGGAGGAGAACCAGTACCAGTGCTATCATTACTTCTACGCCCACCTCGTTTGTCGTTCCTATGGGAGAAGCTATTACTATTAGGATCATGAGGATAATAACTTTCAACCTCTAGTGATGCATAATCAAAATTAATAGGGTAACATCCAGATGCCATAACTTGATCTAAAGTTATCCCATCATTGTATCTGATAACATGTTCAAAACCTATTTCCTTTCCATCTTGTTTGACATATCTTCCATATTCTGTTTTTCTAGAACCGTCTTCTTTAGCATAGCTATCAAATGTTACAGGTACGCCATCGGCAACATCAACTGTGACCAATATTAGTCTAGGTTGATTTTCTTCATAATCTGTTGCTATAGGAAACTTTGCAAATCTCTCTAAACTTTTCCTCAGTGGTTCATTACTGAAGCGATACCAGGTATTCCATAGAAAATCAAAAAATTTCTTGTCATGTGCAGGGACGGGAGGAGAAAATACGTTTGGTACGCCGGTTATGGCAAACTCCTTCGCTGAATAGTATCTTCTGGCGGCTTCTGCTGTTGCAATAGTCTTATCAAGACTATGTAAATGATCCCACCATGGCTTAAACAAAGGATTAGTATCTGCTATTGATTCTTTGGATAAGTAGTCCCAGAAATCCAAAAGTCTCTCAGCAGAGCCTTCATAAGTGCCATTTTCGATAACATAGCTTGTCAGTACTGCAGCATTCATAGCACCTATCGATGTACCTGCAATAATGTCAAATGTTATGCTTGTTTCCTTGCCCTCTGTCTTATCTTTCTTTGATAGCCATTCGTATAACGCCTTGTAAGCACCTGCTTCATAGGCGCCCAACGCTCCTCCCCCTTGCAGTACTAAGGCTCTTTCTTTTGCGGGAACATTTTTACTGCTACTCAACTTGACTTCCTACCTTCATTTGCATCGGAATAATAAACATAGGGTCTCTTAGTCCAGGACAAATAAATTTTTTTAATTATAGGTGAGAAACAGAAACACACAATATCATAAAGGTCGGTTATCTTCTACCAATAAACATCTGTAAATTATCGGTATTAGCACCGCTTCAGTTCTAAAGCTTGGAAATGCTAAATTATGTCTAGTGTGGTCTAGGATTCAAATGAATTTTTATCCAAATTCCGACGCCTCCTTTAACCGCTGCTAAAATTGGATTTTTTTGAAAAAAGGAGTGAAATAGTAGAGATGCAAGAAGAAGCATCAATGAATTCTCGGTCAATGTTCGTTATGAAGTGCAAGCTCCAATGACTAGGGGGAAATACAGCGCTAGCTCATCTCTACCATCTTGATCAAAGATCACGTAACAATGTTACCCTTTATTTTTAAGCGTGAATTGTGTAAATTAAGATGAGCTATAGGCAATACTATGAGACTATTTAGAAGTTGGAAACCAAGAGGCAGGATGTACAGCTTGAAGTGCAACCAATGTAGCGAGGGCTTTTTGTCCAGTAACCAGTTGGAAGCTCCTATCTGCGGCAAATGTCTGCAGAAGATCAAATCGCTTGACTCTACTATAGAGCATGAAAAACAATGCTTAACCTGTGGTGCACAGGGCGTGATATACGGAAAAGAATACTGTTATTCTTGCTATTTTGGCTTTGGAAAGAAACAGAGAATGAATGCCTGAGTACTGAGGAAGAGGAGTTCACGTTGTAGCAAAATCTTTTGCTCATCCATCGAAAATACTTGAAAGCCTTATGATTACCTCGCAGGAAGTAGTAGAGGTTTTGAAAGTTTATATCTCAAATTCCTTTGGTCCTATACAGCAGAAACCTTTTTAGCTATCCGTTGCATTCAAAAAGACTAGTAAAGAATCCGCTTTTTGAAGTGATATATCACTTCACGGCCTGACAGGCCCTCTATGATATACTTCTACCTGGCTAATTGTAATTTAGAATGCGAGCAAGGAAGAATAATAATGGTAGTTTAATCATCAGCCTCTAGAAAAATCCTACGAACCTCAAATAAAAGTGGGAAGTTGCATGTAATTTAGAGAATCACACGCAATAATTCTCGCTGCGCTGGTATGATCGATGGGCTCCCGATCAATACCGGCGGCAGCTTCGGGACTTCTTTTTCTACAATTGCTCTTACTTCTTTGTTCTGGAGACGCTTAGCTATTAAATCTCAGAGCCTTTTTGATTTAACCCTGTCTGATGGTAATGAAATGTATATAGTGTATCAATAAATTCAATCATGATCAAACAAATAGTAATCTATAACTAATATTGACAGGTCTGAGGTAACCAGAGCACACTTTTTATTTTGATTTCATATTACAGACTAATCAAGTCTAATTTTGAATGTATTTATCTCCAATTTCTCTCTATCCTCACTTTCCAACAATAACATTCGCATATGGCCCAACCTACTCTTAATATCAAATTGGATACTAATTCAATCTAACCTGTTGATATATTGGCTATTTTATCGGGTGGAAATATTAAGTCAAATCCATCTAGCATCCCACCGAACCCGTCTCTTAATTGCATTGTATCTTAATTTTGAAGGTTTTTCTCTTGGAACCCTTTGGGCCCTAAAAAGGCTTTAAAACGGGGAATAATTAGAGCCAAAGAAAAAGCTGAACAATAATAATTTGTGGTAGTTCCACAAGGATAAGAGGCAAACAAATCGAGAGCCTATTCAACTTTAGGCATTTGTTTATCGAACACGGCAGCGGGAAAAAACTGATAGGCTAAAGAATGATGATGTGTAAAGACTAAAGCACATATGAGTGAGCAAAAGGACAAAACTCCTGAGCAAGTATCAGATGAAGATTACAAAGTGGCGCCAACAAGTGCAGATGAAAAGATACTGTATAAACTGCGTGCTCCTACCGATAAAAAGGAACAACAAGCAACGGGCGAAAATTATCAGCTTCCTACCGAGACAAATGTGAAAGAGGAGCTAGGGGAAGGGGTAGAGTAGGGCACATGGCTTCAGTCTATAAAGCATATTCAAAATAATATCACCGCATGAACACAACAATTACCAAAGAAGGTTTAGGATAGAATTTGGCAGGTAAGAATGGTGAGGGTGAGCTATCACTATTATTCTATTCACTGCCATCATAGTACCACTACAATTGTGGTCCTAGGATTCAAAAGAATTTTTGTGCAAATCCCGGCGAGCCCTCTAATATGCCACATAAGATCGGAATTCTAGGTTGGATGAAGCTCTACCAGAAGATCAAACAGTCAAGAATTGGTAGTCTTTTTTTACCCCCTCGGTGCAGATGACTTCCTTCTTAGCTCTGCTCCCTTGCTAGCTCTGCTTCATAACGTTCAGCAAGTGCTAACGCTTCACAGTCCTGCAACGTGTTTGCAAACAACGTCACCCCAAACGGTAAGATGTCCCCATCGTTTATACTGCGAAATCCCGCAGGAAGAGCGACCGCTGTCGTTTGTAACAGGTTGGCAAAATTCGTGTAGGTTCCTAGATTCGAGTTCAGTTGAGTGTTTGCAGCGGCTTTTTCAGCAAGTTGCGCATCGGTTGGGTTTGGTCCAAGATCTTGGTCATAGCCAGCTCTTACTTCGTCCATCCTGTAAATTGTCGGAGTAGTGGGTAGAAGCATGAAATCAAATCGCTGCCAATCCTTGCTAATCACC
>DASUUX010000101.1:0-12122 GCA_036373855.1 Nitrososphaera sp. | reverse complement strand
CCCCAAGAGCTCCAAGGTGCGTTCCTACACAGGCTCCACATGTTGCATTTGTAAATACTGCGCCAGATTCCAAGAATATCTCTACGTATCCCCGTCGAATTGCTTCCTCATATACTCTGACTGAAGCCGGGGTAACTATGCATCTAGTATTCTTATGGATTTTTCTACCCTTGAGGATCCGAGCCGCTATTTCCAAGTCTTCAATTCTTCCATTTGTGGCCGAGCCAATGAATGCTTGGTCTATTTCTACGCCAGCCATTTCACTTGCAGACCGGACAGCATCCGGATGATCAGGACCTGATACCATTGACTCTATGCTGTTACACTCTACATTAATTTCATCAGCATATTTGGCTGACTTGCCTGGATGAATTTCTATTGTCGAATTCTCTTTGTCTTTTCTTGGGTTATCAGCTATATACCTTTCAGCCAAATTGTCATAGGGAAATACCGAGAGTTTAGCACCGCACTCCATTGAAGCATTGCTTATACAAGCCCTAGAATCCATTGTTAGCTCTTTTCTGAGCGTATCATCAGAAAATGTCCATTCCAGAGCTCTATAATTTGCACCGTCTTCGCCCAATTTTCCTATGAAGTCCAATATCAGGTCACGTGCAAAGACACCTTTGTTGAAATTTCCTGATAGGACAACCTTTACAGTTTCTGGGACCTTCAGCCATATTTGACCACTAGCCCATATAGAGGCGATTTCAGTACTTCCTATTCCGGTTGCAAAGGCTCCCAAACACCCAGCCTGACATGTGTGAGAATCTCCACCAAGTATCATCATTCCCGGATATGCAAGGCTTTCCAGAATATGCTGGTGCGATATTGATCCTTCGACTAGCATACAACTGTGTTTTGAAGCAAAGTCCCTCATCATGGCATGAAGATTCGCAACTTTTTCGTCTGCTGCAGGAAATGTGTGGTCGATAACAAGGAGCACTTTTGATGGATCATATAGTTTGTCAATCCTCATTTCATTGAGGGAGCGAATTGCAAGCGGGCCAGTGCTATCTTGCGCCATAGCGAGATCAACACTGACAACTGCAATGTCTCCCGCCATTGATAATCTAGCAGAAGACTGGTTATGGTTGGTGTTCTGAGATGATGATTGTTTGCTTTTTATGCTTATTGCTTTCTCGGCAAACGTCATTGAATCGTCATTCAATATCTTGGTTGCGGCATCTCTTTGTAGTGAAGTTAACGACCAGGTAATCATATAATAATAATCATCAACCTCGAGGTCCAAGTGCATTCTTTAGGTCTGCTTCATGACGTCGGTGCTGTATAACAAAATCGACTAATGTTGCAGAGGTCACAAATTCAACTGCACGCTCTACATGGAGAATCATCGCCCGGTGGTGCTCCATGGTTTCTCGTTTAGCTCTTAAGTCAATGTCTCGAAGCGTTTGGAGCAAGAAATTCAAAGACTGTTCCATACACTATGTTAAACGTAATATGATTTACAGCGAAAGCATTATTCTTACTGTATATTCTCTTCTAAGATCAGAAACTAAAACAAACTATATCTTCGTATCGACTATTCATAATTAGAAGAAGTTGCAACAACATCTTCTTCATATGCTTTAAACTTGGAAAAAATAGCTAACTCTCCCAGTTTTATGTCTCTCAAATGAGACTCATGCGTGTAAGGATTATTCAAATCACTATATACTCATTAGACAGTGGCATACATTAATGAGACCATGGTATGGGGTGGAAACCAGGCTATAACGAAATAACAGCCAGCCTGAACTTTATGAGCTTTCAATCGTAGTAGCTGGTTAGTACAATGAGTATCAATAAGATTTCGCCTCTAATGTATCTTCTAAAGGTTGTGAGATTTCCCGGAGGATATTCCAAAGCGCCCTTGTTCCGTCAATTTATCAGAATGACTGTATTCCATAATAGGAATCAGATATGCATAGACACACCACACGATATATAGCTCACATACTAGTTTGAGTTAGGCTGTTGATTGTGAAATCGTTTTGCTATATTTTTAGTGAACCTATCCAAAGCAGGTGATCTGTCATTTCGCTCCAAATGCACATCTAGAATGCTAAAGGTATTGCTAAAATTGAGCGCTTGAGAAATTGCACTATTGAATTGATCTTCAGTCTCTATATGAAAACCTAGCCCGCCCCCAATAACTTGCGGGATGTTGGAATATTGCCAATGCTGCAAATTATTAAAGGCACCCTCTAGCATCAGTTGTTCTGTAAGATACACTCCATTATTTAAGACAACAACAATTGGATTTAGATTATGTCTAATGGCAGTCGACAGCTCCATACCTGTCATTTGAAATGCACCGTCTCCAACTATCACTAAAGGGCGTAAAGTTCGATCTGCAAGCTGAGCACCGATGCTAGCTGGCACAGCAAAGCCTAATGACGCATAATAAGCTGGTGAAAGAAATTTTGTATTCCCATGTATAATCAGATCTGCACTTGCAAACAAAGCATCACCAACATCTGCAAGTACTATCATATCATCAGTCAGGCATGAATTTAGATATTCAAATACATATTTGACTGTAATCTTCTTTCCCTGGGTACATTTCGGAATGGTTGATGTTATTGTCAAGGGCACATTAGCATGAGTTCTAATAGAGGAAGGAGAAGAAGAATTATTCGTATTGTACTCCTTAGTTGCTATCTGTGCATCAATTAATGCATCAAAAAAATCTCGAATATCTATATTGTCGTAATGATGATACATCACAGAAAGCTTTTCTGCACTAACATATATGATCCTCTTCTGATCAATTTGTGCTGTAAACATGCCAAGTGTCATGTCACTCAATGTTGCCCCTAGTATAATCAGGCAATCACTAGATTCAACATATTGACGTGCTTTTTCCTGGCCAACTGCTCCTTCATAGATTCCAACAAATAAGGGATGAAGCTCGCTAATTACAGATTTGCTCAAAATTGTGGCCGCAACGGGTATCTGTATCTTGTCTATGAGAGCCAAAAGCTTGTCCTGCAACTCAAATCTATGAATCTCCTCTCCTGCAATGATAACAGGTCTTTTGGCTGCGCTTATCATATTGCTTGCTTCTGTAGTTGCTTCTCTAAGCGCATTTGGATCACTCTGCTCAGATTCCCTAATATCAAGAGGATGCCGATACTGACCGGTAATTGATGTAGACACTACATCTCGTGGCAGTTCAATGTATATAGGACGTTTGAAACGCAAGGCGGCAGAGAGTACTCTATGAATCTCGTATGCGGCTGTTTGAGGATCACCTAGTATTGTAGAAGCAACAGTTATTTGATCAAAAATCTTCTTCTGTGTATCAAAATCACGTACTTTATGATGAAGCAGGGGATTCTTTACTTGCTCCTTTAACCCCGGAGCTCCACTTATAATAACAACAGGAGATTTTTCAGCATAGGCTTGTGCTGTTGTATTAATGACCTTCAATGCGCCAACACCATATGTGATGCAAACAACTCCCAATCCTCGAATTCGTGCATAGGCGTCTGCCGCAAATCCTGCTCCCTGTTCGTCGCACGTATTTACAACAGAGATTTTACTTTTGGTTAGTCTATCATAAAAGCTCAGGATGTAATCTCCAGGAACGCCAAAAATGTGTGTGATTCCGCGTCCGTGTAGACTATGAATTAGATAGTCTCCTATGTTGTAAGAATTTGCCATACCAATGTCATTTTCTAATGACATAATTAAACTTGCGAAATGAATAGAATGACGCTTTTATTAGTAAATGCTAAAGAATAGCAAATCTCCTCTAAGTCCAATTTATCAGCCTTTGCGATCTTCGCAGTGGCCTGTGAATATGAGATACCTGCTTGATAGTATACATTGTACTATAGCCACATTTGCTTCGCTTTTTTTGAGATAATTTGTGTCATGTGGATTTGGTGATGATACAAAGTAAAATAAAATACATATCATATATTAACAAAATAACATCTCGAGGCAACAGTGGTAGTATTGAACTAGCTTAATTCGAATTTCAAATCTTTAACGAGTCTGATGTTAGATTTGTTTATGGTCCATTCCATTCAAATGGAATATGCTTGCTAGATCTACCATTCCACTCCCATTTAAAGCCCATTGCATCCACTTCATCAGCTACAGCTCTGCCCCATGTCGCAACTGTGCCGGATGGTCCTACTTCACTACCGGGCGGGTTAAGTGTTTGTACTCGTTTTCCAGGTGGAGTCATAGGTCCAGTTAATGCTTCAGCCTTTGCAACTACCTTTCCTGGAATCTCTGCACTCCAATAAGAAAGGTCATCTGCCACTTCAAACCTAATTGGAGCGTATTCAATTCCTCGCATATCTCCCATCAGTTTTGCAAATTCAGCCATAAACCCTCCTGCTTTACCAGTGAAGATCATCTGCAGAGCATCTCTTTGTTGTTGATCAGCTCGTTCATCAAAGAAGAAGGCCCCAGTGAATTTCGTCTCCCCGGCCCAGATATTACCTTTGAAGTATCCCATTCCCAACACATTCAAGCCGTCAAGTGATGTATTGCCATAATTCCCTTTTTTGATATGATACGCCAGTACACCTTCGCAGTCTCCATAAGTTGGAGTCTGAGCAAACTCACAAGGGCAGGGTATAGTACACTTGCAAACGTCAAACCAATCTCCAGAAACCTTCCACTGTGGGATAGTAGTAGTGGATGCCATAACTCTTGGCGCAACAGCTGCTATTTAAAATTGCAGCAATCTTTTTGCGTTTGTCTCCCTGCCTTGATTTTATGTTTGTTATGATATCATTCATAGCTCTTTTCTGTAGTAAAGCCTTACTTTGAGAGTTGCAGGATTTTATCTTGAAAATATCATTATTATATCAGATACTGAACTAGTCCATATCCATCAGACTCTGTTCATTAGTATTGTCACTATTGATAGACTCCGTGGTCTGACCATTAGGATCTGAAGCCATCCGGTCAGATTCATCATCGCCTGCTCCCCTCGAAGCTACACTATCATCTGGCATGTTCATGGAAGTTTCGGGAATATAGTCCCTCATAACCATGTCATTATTGTTATTATTTGCATTATCACTCTGCTTCATCATCATCATCATTGTCATATCATCACCTGTATCATTTTCACTACCAGTCATAGATGTTGCTGATGATACTATTGATGGAAACATTCCTGCTGCAACTAAAACCCCAGTAGTTGCCAGTCCAATGCCCGCAGCTCTTGCTACCCAAATGCCTCTAGACCAGATCTTTTCTCCGAAGATTATTCCAGCAAATAGACCCATCCAAAGTAGGTTCATCCATCCAAGAGCTACCATAAGAAGAAAGTACGCCCAGCAGCAGCCAAGGCAATATATGCCATGATAAACCCCCATATTCACAGCACCAGATGTCCCATTTCTCCATCTACGCATGAAAAAGCTCATGGGAGATTCGCAATACCCAATGCATATTCTCTTCAATGGAGTAAATTGGTAAGCACCTGCTATCACGAGAAGAGCACCATAAAGGTATTGTATAACGACAGAATTTCCTGTTGTCATTATAGTACTGTTCATTACTACGGACCATCCAAGAAGCAGAGAAATACCCGTGACAGCCCAAACTAAAAGGTAGGAGCCTAGAAAGATAATTACCCTTAATGAGGGAAACGATGAAGTCGCCTTGTCGCGTTGTTGATGTTCTTCTTCTTGAATCGTGACCGAGCTTTGACTATCAGTAGTCTTCTTCGTGTTTATTACAAGCCTGTTATACATCAAGACCATTGGAGTAATGGCTGGAAACATCATCGCAGCCATCCCTGCTGTCCAGCTAGCTGTAAAGAGGGAAATTAACAATGGGTTATAGGTAGTCATGGCAACCATCATGTCAGGTTGATTAATGGAAGCAATCCACGCTAGAGCAGAAGTAGCAACCAGCGATATAATAACTGCTTTCTGAACTCTATCCATAGCATACGAGCTTCCTATTCTGATTGATATAAAATTTTAGCATTTTTCTTTTTAACTCTCACCGTAAGCTTCCGCTCTTATAAACAATTTCTGCTTACAGCCCTCATCGACTGATCTTCGAACCAATTGCTTGCATGTTATTGTCAATGTATACTGTCTTACTGTTTAAACTGAGTAGAGCAGGCATGAAATATGTTCATAGGGCGAAATTTAATCCTACAATATATGATTAGCCGGGACACAACCATCGGACAATATATGTATATATGTATAGCAATATTTATCCATGGAGATTTCTGTTGATCATGTAGGTGATAGTACTCATGACAGATAGAATTAAGTGCTCTCACATACTTGTCAAAAAACAAAGTGAAGCAATAGCAATAATAGAAAGATTAAAGAAGGGCGAATCTTTTGCGAACCTTGCAAGAGAATTATCTATTGACAAGGGAAGTGGCAAACGCGGTGGTGATCTGGGGGTTTTTGGAAGAGGTATGATGGTAAAACCGTTTGAAGAAGCAGCATTTAAGCTTAAGAAAGGCGAAATGACACATGACCCAGTCAAGACAGAATTCGGCTATCATATAATTAAGAGAGCAGGCTAACCAAAAAGGAGATTATAAATTAAAATTGGATGCTTATCTGGAAGAAGAACTTTATGACCTAATTACCTATTGCATACAAAATCCCGTTGCTTCAGATTTTGAATTAAAGAAGCACAGAGTACAAGAAATTGGCAAGGAGTTATACGCAGATGGCGGAGTTGATGCTATGGAGAATATCTTCTATCCAATAGAGTTTAGAATAAAAGAAGAGATTGGCAAAGAGGCAAGGCCATATCGTTCATGGTGGAATGATATAAGTAAAGAAGAATGGAAATATTAAGAAATAAATCTTCTACCTTAATGTCAATAGCTGAAAATTGTGAATAGCTTGATGAGTATGCCTCCTAAGACTTGTAGGAAAATTGACGCAAGTCGTCCGGGAAAGCTAAGATCATGGAGGGATTGTTCTCTTAAAAAATACTTAGCCAAAGGCAATAAGGCCACTGATGATAGAGGGTTAAAGACATTAGATTGCCGACTTGTATCTGAAAACACCTTTACCCAAGAGCATGGCATTATCAATATGAAGATAACAGCAACAAAGAAACAGGAGCGCGTGGAGAACAAGGAGTAATAATGGTCATAGTAGACATAAAAGACCAAGAAAAGTTTGATCAAACCGTAGCTAGTCTAACATGCAGCTACTGCAACATGACCTATTCGACTAACGCGCAGATGTCCTACCCTAGCGAAGTGTATAGCCGGCGCGGTCGAGTGAAGACATGGAAGGCCAAATGCAAAGAGTGCGCCAAGTCGTCAGGTTTAAACACAAGCATGGATGAGTTTACTCCAGTAGCAGATTCAATGGCAGGCAAAATCATAACACCTGAAAACCGCGACGAGATCTGGGCCGCGCTTGAAAACGCGACCATTAACCTGACCTCATTTGGTGAAACCTTTGTTCCGTTAGTTGATGTGCTCAAGGCCGCTTCTCGGGGAAATGAGAATGTTCGCAGCATCTATCAGGTAGATGATTGGAACAGGCCTGAAGACGTAGAACGAGACAACAAAGTCATCTGGCCCTTAATTTATGAGGTAATAGCCTTGAGCGACAGCAACAAGTATCCTTCCTTCAAGATCGACGAATCAACAAGAAATGGGCCAGTGTTGTATGTGACTTATAGAAGGGAGAAATGAGCCTGCAAACAAAAGATCCCTACGCAGAGGTCATCACAACCCCCGCACAGAGACAGTCCGAGGAAAGAGAAGAAAAAGGAAGAAGATGAAATAACAACAGAAACATGATGGAGGAGAGGAAGACTTTAAGATCGTTACAGTGCATTAAGTGGCAGCGGGGGCGGCTGATGTAATAGATTTTGCAGCAAATAACCTAAAAACTAGCAGCAGCCTCTTTTTTCATTTGCTTTTTCTCTTGTAGTACTCGTATGCTTTGATGCCTGTCTTTGCCCTGTTGACTGTCTGTACAAGAATCATAGATTGTACTATTACACAAGGTATAGCTCGAATAACAAGAACTGTCTCCAGAATAGGTTAAATTATACTAATGATAGCATATTAAGGGGAAATCCTAGAAGAAATGGCAGGCAAAATTTCAAAATGCAATGCTTGTGGCAAATTCTTTAATTCAAAGAGAGAACTAAAGAATCACATAGACAAGAATCACAGAATAACAAATTCAAGGATGGCAGCAAGAACAACCAAGCATGCTGCCTTATATTCTTCCAAAAGGTCTACAAGATATAATCAGAAAAGGAGCAACGGAAAATGAGGGCTACATCAAACGAATTAGAGGAATCAGGCCAGAAGGCAACAGTACTATCCTGTAATTAACAAACGGGTCCCAAAGGGTAGGTCGTTATTGAGAAAATTGGCTGATGTTAATAACAGTACGATACCTTCTAACGTATAAGTGAGCGATAGAGGCTCTATTGTGGCGGCTTTTCATTCGTAAAAATCACGATAATAATAATAGTAATAGTAATAATAGCTGCTGAGGACACATGGACGAAATAAGTAGAAAAATGAGAAATAATCAAGAGGCTAGTACGTTACTACTACTTGTTCTTTTCTTTAGGAGTTCTCACAATCTGATGTTCTAGTGTCTCCTTCAGCTTCGTTAAAATCAGTTATAGTATCTGTGCCAGGACCACAAGAAAAGGAATCTGCACCTCCTCCACCAGTTAACATGTCATTACCCTCTCCACCGAAAAGTTGGTCATCCTCGCCCTCGTTTCCAACTGTATGTCATCTTCACTACCCCCGTGAGCTTCGATACCAAGGTCAACTGCTTCTCCATTTTCATCATTCCCTCTATCACCGTAAGCTATGCCACCGCAATCGTAGAATTGGATAACATCATTCCTAGAACCACCTTTTGCGAATGGTGATTGGAAAATTTTGTCGTTTCCTGATCCACTAAACGCGCGATCAATAACTATAGAGTTATTATTCAGTCAACCAAAAATAATGCATAATTACGTCCTTACTACCTCTACGCCAATGTCAATACTCATTATCTTTATTGGACTACCTAATGCCTTCTTCTGAGTTGTGCTCATTCTTGCAGTTCCAAAGAGTAGAAAATGTCATGGTTGCATTTTTTTGACGCTTTCGTTTGGTTATGGGAGACTCTCTCTACATCCTATCATCTTAGAACAACCTCATTTGGGTCAGTGATTGCTTTTAAGAGGCTAGGCGAAACGTCAATGGCAACCAGAGTACTAGTCTCCGACACGAGCGAAGGTTCATTTGGAATCACGCTCAGTGTAAGCATAAGCAAACCCACAATTGCTGCAATAAGCAACAATACTATTGCTGCAATTACAAGTGAGGAAGGAAGACGAGAGGGGGGAGAGCTTTTCCGTTGTTGCTGTTGACGTCACTTTTAATCCCATAACCAATCTAACTTACAGTAGCCTGTTTACATAAGCAATGCTCATAGTAGTATCATAAAAGCAAGAAAGGCTCTATGCAAGATAGAACCGTCAGTGATTTGTCAAATCTGGATTTTTTATTAAATGTTACAAGACCTATAGCTGTTCGAGCATTATTATCAACAATGTATAATCTATGCGGATAAGCATGATGTTCTGGCGTCACTTTTATTCTTGTTGCTGCTATAGCGCCAAACTTCTTTCTGTCGGATTCATCTAAAGCGTTCCTAAATGGCTTCCATTCATTCTTCCATCGCAAGCGCAAACGTGAATGATGATGGTATATTGTTCTATCCATCTCGACTTTGAAATCACCAACAAGAGCAAACTACTATTGCCGTCATCCCAATCCGCTGATGATCTATAAAGGGTGCAATAAATACCTGCTAGCAATAAGGGGGTGGAAGAGTAGATCGTCAGTCAGAAAGGTTTTATTGATCAAAGTTATGAAAGATTATCATCTCTTTTATTAGGAGTACGCCATCATGAAGAATCTGTGATCTCTTAAATGGTAATTATCCAATGGTGTTACAATGTCAATTAGCAAAAGAGAAAGAAGAAGTTCCTTTTTTGTATGGAGTAGAAGCAATGGTCCTACCGCGTCTATCCTTGCTTTAACGCTGCTAGCAGGCGGCTTTGTACTGATTAGCCCAACATCAATGACAGCTGCCCTTGCTCAACAAGAGCATAATAATACCACAGTAACCGCGACAACTAGCGACAACAACACCACAACTGCAACATCAGTATCAGGAATAGAGTTGTCGCCGCAGCCTATCTACCAAGAACGGGCAAGAACTGTAAGCGAGACCCCAATAAACCAGATATACATGAGCATAACATTTTCCGGAAATGGCACGCTGACTTTGCCAAACAACACCTCAGAGACTATCAACACCACTAGCAACGGTAGTGCACTTATCTCATTTACAACACAATCTGCTCAAGGAACGGAGACCATTATGACTGAAGACGGTGAGACTGCAGCTGCCACATTTTATGAGATTGTTGAATTCAATCCTGCGACGCCCGAAGCTGAGGGCATTGTAATAGCACTGCTTCATACAAACCCAACAGGCAGCCTTGCACCATTGAATGGCATGATAGTAGCAGGAATAGACGACATCCAGCCAAATGGTGAGAGTCTTACAACATTTTGGGAGTGGGAAACCGGAATTAGGAATTTGGACATTGCTTCTGTGCAGGGTGAGTCTCCAATGGATACAACAATAACGTGAGTTTTCACCATCGACGAACGTCCTTTAGCCTGTGGCATCATCTGATCTTGGCCTAACCTAAGATCTCTGCTATATCTCTCCCCTGCCGACTTACCTCTTTTTTCTCCATTCTTTGCAACGAGCTTATAGGTCAGGGTCACTAAGAACTTGATGTGATTGCAACTCCACATAGGCTGCTCTGGCTGGTCCTATAATGCATGGCTTGAACAATTTTACTCAGCAAACCTAGACCGTAAGAAATTCCTGAAGTACTACAGTCAGGTTTTCTGGTTTCGTTGAGATTGATTCCTCCTTTTATCATCCACCCAATCTGTTGATGACAAAAAGATGGGCTTCAATGACCCCTGACAATTTTAGGTTTACAGCCAAGTTCCCCCGAGCTGTTACACATGAAAAGCGACTGACAGAGCCTGAGAAGGAACTTCACTATTTCTTTGATGTTATGCGCCCTCCGCCGCAAGGTCCTTGCACTCTTGCTACAATTACCGCCATCGCTGACTGCAAAGGAGGGCTTGAAGAAGCTGGAAGCATTGATTCAGATGCTTGACCCTGACTTTACGTATGCGAGTGAAGTAAGAAATACCTCATAGTCTTACAGGGATGTCTACAAGTTTTCTCCGACAACAACGTATCTGTCTATCTTGGAGTCAACTAGACGCTATACAGACTCCGCCTGAACTGACCTCGGATTTCGTGTACTTGCGCTTTATAGGTGACAGGAGCATCGAGGAAAAAGACTTAGGCAGGATACAGTAGGATCGGCTTAAATAGCTGAAAAAATGGTCAGAGGAAGTTAATCGACTGAAAGACAAAGCAAAGTTTGCAGTCGTAGCAGCTAACAACCACTATGCCGGCTTTGGTCCTGCAACTGCAAACTCTTTTAGAAAGACGGCTGGGTTAAAGGAAGTAGTCTGGGAAGAGTTGAAGCAGGAAAGATTGTGACGGTGGTTCTTGAAGATCAAGAAAGAAGAGCCACGATTGTGTAGTGCTTATGGTACCCTTTAGCCATTATCATTATCATGATATGATTGGGATGGTGGCGATAGGACAGAATGGGTAGGACAATACCTTCGTTTAGAATTACACTTGACCTAGAAGAACGTGACTGGAAGCCCTTCTGTGTAGTAGTATTAGGAGGTCCTGACGCTTACCTGATGTACGATTGCGCGTGTACCATAATTATTATATTATTATTATCATTCATCCAGTATGATTATAGCCGTTTGTCTGTACTATACCAAAGCCTAGATTTACTGTTGTTGTTCCTTCATTAGCTGGTCAATCTGATTGTAAAGGTTTAGAAACCTAAGACCTTTTTCAGTAGTCTTGAATGTCCGACTTACAAAGTCATAGTGAAGCAGGTCGCTTTCAGTTAGAACCGTCAGATACTCTTTCAGTTGGTCATGGCTAAGAAATACCTTGTACATTAACTTGGTCTTTGTAATACCGCCGCCATTTGCT
>DASUUX010000100.1:0-6701 GCA_036373855.1 Nitrososphaera sp. | reverse complement strand
GAGGGCAATGTAAAAGGCAGCCAAAGGTCCGATATTGTTGTACCATTGGTTAAATCAAATATGACGTTGTGGAGTTCGATAGATCCATCAGGGGCAAAAAATGTAACACTTTCGCCTGGTTGAATTTCTGTTATCTGTGGTGAGAATTGGTTGACTGAGAAGGTTATGTTCCCTCCCCCAACTGAGACTCGCTGTGTTGCATTGTCGGGTCCTGTTGGAGTAGCAGTTGTAGTATTGCTTTGATCAACTGTCGCAATTGCTGTTTGCTTGAATAATTCAGGGGCTACTGAGATTATAGATGCCATAAGGAGGATCATCACCATCATAGCGGTTATGGCAACAGATCCTGAATAAAGTGTGGTCTTCATTGAGGCTTTGAAGAAGTGATTTGCTTTTAAGAGATCATCTAGCAAGTTATCTATCTCATTTCAGAATAAACTTCGTTTGAAGTACAGGCTGCGAAACATATAGAAAGCGAGTGGAGCGAGTGGGATTTGAACAATTGAGTTATCATTCCATACCTGCCATTTGGATATAAGGTCATAGAGAACTGCCTTTACAAAGAGCTGAGGTCGTGGGTTCAACCCCCACCCGGTCCATTTTTTTCTTATTATAGAACTACGGCATCAGACTAAGCTTAGTTTAGGCAGTTATCGGACAAAACTCGCCAACTTTCAGTCTTGTGTAGCTCAAAGATTGCTAGCACTACGCCAATTGTAAAGATCGTGCGTATAGGAGGGGTGGATTAGGTTGGCAGGGTTCTCTATTTCATTTGCAGCGTTATTCCTGCTCTAAAATCATCTATATGACTAAATCCCTTGTCTAACACTGTCTACTACCTTCAGAATTGCCTCAGCTACTACGTCGGGATGCTCGTAGTGAATGTTATGCCCACTCGGAACAAGAATCTGTTCACCTCTTGTAGATAAAGATGCCAGCTCCTTATGAGGCTCCAGTGCTCCTGTTAGATGAGCAATTTCATTGTCTGCAGATAGCACGATGGCAGGTTTGTCATCCAATGCACCCATGACATAAGTTGAATTCAAAGCACGCACCGTTTCATACATAGCAGCCAGCTCATCAGCTGCTGTGTAGAGACTTTTTGGAGAATAAACTACTTCCAGGTTCTTGATTATTTCTAAAGGTACATTTGGTCCTTCAACACCCATAATAAAGCCTGGATTGAGAATATACCGCCAAAAACCACCATGAGCATAGCCGACATAAGTCCTTTGAATCTGCTGGATTGCAGGGATTAATTCTGTCGTTAGTATTTTTTCATGCGCTGGATCCACTAGGACAATACCTGCAACATCAGGTGGATATTTTTGCACAAAGAATCTGACAGTATGAGCACCTACAGAATGTCCAACAAGTACATAAGGTCCTTGTTCGCCTGCTGCGTCTAGTAACGCATGAAGCTCATCTGCTATTCTCATATAAGTGCGGGGCTTTGTACCTGGCTCGCTCCAGCTCATGCCTGCTCTGTCATAACTGCAAACCCGTGTATGATTTGAAACTTGCTCTTGGACTCCAGCCCAAGACATGGTTCCTCCATTAAGACCTGCATCTAGTACTACAGTTGGGCTCCCCTCGCCAGTACAGTAAATATGCATGTTAATGCCATCACCCACATCGACGAGTCTTCCAGGCGGTTGCAGAGCTGCCATAGAAGCTATAGGTGCAATTAGAAGAATAAGAATAAAAATCAGAAACAAGCCAACTAAGCCAACGCCATCAGATGCTACAACTCTGCTAGTCTTTTTTTTGTCATTCTTCTGCAAAGGTTTCTCCCAAGTCATAATAATTCATGCCCATTGCTGATGAGATATAAGAGTTAGCTATGACATTCTCTAATGTTGTCACAAAGTATCAGCTTTCCTAAGACTTCGCTTGACAGTACAGGGTTGGAGAGCCGGCAAGAAGAAAAAAGAGTGGAGCGGGTGGGATTTGAACAGTACAGTTCTTCATCCATAGCGCCTATTTAGATAACAGGTAGAAAAACATCCAAGCTGGCTGAGGTCGTGGGTTCAACTCCCGCCCAGTCCATTTCTTCTATTCTAGGTAACTACGGTATTATTTTTGAGTTCCTTTTAGGCAGTTGTCTGACAGTATGTCCATTCTATCAAGATAGCAATACATTCTGTACAATTGATCACTCTTGCATCTCCAAGCTTTGTTATCCCGGTTATGCGACAGACTAGATAGAAATAACGCATCTTCTGAAAAGGAACAAGATCTATCCTAGTTTACACTTTTTAGTATTACAGATATATATTAAAATATTCATATATTTGAATATGAATAGCAACAAGGTTCTTATCCTTGGAGGCGGGAGTGGTGGGCTCGCCACTGCGGGTCGTTTAAAAGAGCTTTTGGGAGACAAAATCAGCATCACCATCATAGACAAGCAAAGGTCTTTTGTTATGGGATTTTCATTGCTTCGAGTGATGACAGGTGAAAAGACCGAGCAAGAGGTGACAGTCCCTAAAGAGAAGGTTAGCCAAAAAGGTATCAAATTTATCAACACAGAAGTAAATATGATAGATATCAATAATCGTATCGTCAGGACTACTCAAGGCGAGTTTGCATACGATTATCTAGTTATTGCACTTGGCGCAGAGCTTGCTCCAGAAAAGGTTCCGGGTTTTGAGTCTGCTTTCCATATGTATACACTTGAGGATGCAAAGAAGCTCCGAGATGCCTTATCCTCTTTTAGAGGTGGCTCAATAAGATTGGTAGTTTCGAGCACTCCTTTCAAGTGCCCGCCAGCACCATACGAGGCTGCCATGCTTATAGACGACTATCTCAGAAGCAAGGGCTTGCGCGATAAATCCGACATACAGATATTCACACCTGAGCCACAACCGATGCCCATAGCGGGTCCTGAGGTCGGCAATACGGTTGTTTCCATGCTGAATGAAAAAGGAATAGGTTTTCACAATAACGCAAAGGTGTCCTCAATAGATGACAGCTCAAAACAGATAGTATTTGAGAACGGTACTAGAGAAAAATATGACCTGCTAATCGCAATACCTCCGCATACATCTCCCAAAGTTATCGGGGAGAGTGGCAGTCTTGCCGATGCATCTGGATGGATTTCAATAGATCCAAAGAACATGCAGACAAAGCACGACAAAGTCTACGCTATTGGAGATGTTGCGGCGGTAAAACTGCCATCAGGAATGATGCTTCCAAAGGCTGCCACATTTGCATTCGGTCAGGCTGAAATAGTCGCCAGCAATATAGCCTCCTCAGTCCTTGGAATAGAAACTAGAAACTGGGACGGATTTGGAGAGTGTTTCATTGAAACAGGCGCTGGAAATGCGGAATATGGTTCAGGCAGCTTCTACTCCTCGCCCAAACCTGTGATAAACTTGCAAATACCTAGTAAAGAATTGAGAGAAAGAAAAGATGTTTGGGGCAAATACTGGACAAAGAGGTTGGTGGTATAAATGAAGATAGGAATTATTATCAGCAATATTGACCCTGAGCTGGTATGGAACGCTCTTAGGTTTGCAAATACTGCGATTTTGGAAGGGCATTATGTGAGAATCTTTCTGCTTGGAGCCGGAGTTGAAATAGAAAGCATCAAAAGCGAAAAGTTCCACGTGCAGGAACAGCTTCAGAAGTTTAATGAACTGAGTGGCACTATGCTTGCTTGCGGCACATGCATCAAATCACGTCAGATGCAATTTGATGTTTGTCCAATCTCTACAATGAAGGACATGCTCAAGATTGTTAAAGAGTCGGACAAGGTGCTGACTTTTTGACCGTATTTCTGAAACAAGGGGAGAAGCTCTGCAAATTGTTGTTTATATTCGAATATTTGAATATGATAAGGGATATAATATCCTATGAAACAAGGAAGGCTTTTTGAACTTCATGCAGAAGTGTGTAAGACCTTATCCAATCCTGTGAGGCTTAGAATCATAAACGAGCTACAGGATGGTGAGATGACCGTCGGGGCTCTGACAAAGAAGCTTGGCATAAGGCAAGCACACGTTTCGCAGCATTTGGCTGTGCTGAGACAGAGGGGAGTAGTCAAGACCCGAAGGGATGGTTCAAACATCTACTATGGCATATCAAATCCAAAGATTGTCAAGGCATGCAGTCTGATAAGAGAAGTGTTGCTTGAACAGCTGCAGAAGTACCAGAGCATAGTGGCAGAGATCAGGAATAAGTGAAAAATACTATAGAGAAGAATTGCAATTGAGCAGTTTGGATGCTAGGGTATTTAGAACGTTTTTAGCAGAGCCCTAAGCACTCTCCACTTTCAAGATTTCATTTGCATGCTCTACAATAAGTCTTGAGGTAGTATCCACCTCTTCTTTAGTAGTGCCTCGACCTAGGCTTAGCCAGAGAGCCTCTAGTGCCTCTTCTTTGCTAAGACCCAATCCTAGCAATACTTTTGACGGCTCAAAACTACCAGAATGGCAAGCCGCCGCAGTAGAAGCTGCTATTTCAGTAATGGAGCTGAGGAGGATTTGAACGTTATAGATCTCTTTCCACAGCTGCCGCCCCTTTAGATAGGAGGTAGAGTGAGCTGCTTTAGAAAGCTCTGATGAGCTGCTGAGGTCGTGGGTTCAACTCCCACCGGTCCATCTTTTCCTGTTATAGAACTACGGCATTAAATTGAGCTTGTTTTCGGTTATTGTCGGACAAATCCAGCAGCAATGCCTTGGATAAGTCTGATGGATGTTCTTGATGATATGTTATTTGACATTTCCAGACTTCATCTCTAGCTTGCTTTTATTTCCTGTACCGCCTATATGGCTACATCTACAATGATGTCAGACTGCTCTACTGCAACTAGCGCCTAATAGTATGCTAAACAAATAAAGTTGGTATCTTCAAGATTCGATTAGCGATGATAGAATCTGCATTCACTACGTATGGATGGGTGAATAGTTTACCCATTTACGTCTCGTTGATGAGATTAATAGGAGACTAGGAAAGATTAGTCCTCTAACTTCTTTCAACGAACTAGTACTGTTCTTACATTGGAGTTTGGAGAAGCATCTAAATAGTCAAGGACATTTTTTCTTGACATGAACTCTAAAGGAGGTTCGGATAACAATGGTAGTAGATGAGGCAAAGTTGAATGAATTTATTGGAAAGGCTGTGGGTGAATGGGGAGCAGCGTATGGCGTATTGCTCACTTTTGTAGGTGATAGGCTTGGATTGTTTAAAGCGATGGCGGGAGCAGGAGGTGCACTGACATCAGAAGAACTAGCAAAAAAGACAGGCACACATCCACGAATAATAAAGGAATGGCTTGTTGCTGAAGCTGCTGGAGGCTTTGTTACATACAACCCTGCTGCAGGTACATATACGCTCCCAGAAGAGCAGGCTTTTGCGCTAACAGATGAGAATAGCCCAGCGTATATAGCAGGCGAATACCAAGTCCTAGCAGGACTTTTCAAAGACGAGGAAAAAATCATTGAAGCATTTAGAACTGGAAAAGGTCTTGGATGGGGAGACCATCATCCTCACTTATTTGAAGGCACAGAGAGATTCTACAAACCGACCTATGTTTCTAACCTGACAACAAGCTGGATACCTGCGCTAGAGGGCATTGAAGACAAGCTCAAGAACGGAGGAGCTAAAGTTGCAGATGTTGGATGTGGTCATGGTGTCTCAACAATTCTGATGGCAAAAGCATATCCTAATTCAACCATTGTGGGTTTCGATTACCATAAATCCTCAATTGAATGGGCTAGGAAGAATGCAGAAAAGGAAGGCTTGAAGAACATAACATTTGAAGTGGCGGGGTCAACAGATTATCCTGGCGACGATTATGACTTGGTTGCATTCTTTGATTGCTTCCACGACATGGGAAACCCAGCTGGAGCAGCCAAGCATGTGCTCCAAACATTGAAGAATAAGAATGGCACATGGATGCTCGTAGAGCCTTTTGCTAATGATAAAGTAGAGGACAATTTTAATCCGCTTGGAAGGGCGTTCTACGGTGCATCAACTGTGATCTGCGTCCCCGCGTCTTTAAACGAAAATGGACTTGCACTAGGAGCACAAGCAGGTGAAGAAAAAATAAGAGAAATAGTTACATCGGCAGGGTTTTCAAAGTTCCGTCGGGCAACCCAGACGCCATTCAACTTGGTCTTTGAAGCAAGACCCTGAGCCCTCTGTCAAACGACCTAGACCGGAACCTGCCAATACCTTTTTCTTTTTACTGTCTTGGCTAGCTTTTTCTCAAACTTCGCTCGACTGTACAGGCTATAGAGCACACAAAAAGAAAAAGATTGGACCGGGTAGGATTTGAACGATAGATAGTCGTGGTTTAAGAAAAAATGGCTAAAGTCGTGGGTTCATCTCCCACCCAGTCCATTTCTTACTACGAGGTAACTACGGTATTAGTTTGAGCTTGTTTTCTAGCGGTTGTCGGACAAAACCTCTAGCATATTGATAGTTTTCTAAATCTGTAAACACCCTTGGACCGACAACGCCCTCAGAATTAGGTGAAGACGGCTTTATGGGCGATGATATTATTTGAGCAGCAGCAGCAGCTGCTGCTGGTATTGTTGTCGTCATCTTCCTATTCTTCAACTATCACTGTCCCTCTCATCCCATAACTTGCCTCGTAGTGGAAGCCGCCAGGCTTTGTGAACGTATGACTAAATGTATCTCCTGATTCTAGTCTGTCGGACATGAAGTTCATGCCTAGGACCGCCGTTTGAAGA
>DASUUX010000099.1:0-25904 GCA_036373855.1 Nitrososphaera sp. | reverse complement strand
ATGCATACTCAGGATGAGAATGACACAAAGAAAAAGAGTTTCGAACTTCCAGGCAGCAGAGCTCACTATGCTCCGTCGCTTTCATTTACGATTAATCACATGCGGCTTGAGATAGAGCCTCACTTCCAGAGGCATACGATTAGTTGCGAGCAAAGGCTGTCGATTGTAACTCGGCAGGACACGGACACCATAGAGCTCGATGCAGCTGAACTCGAGATAAAGCTGGTCTCTGCAGCAGGCAGGCTTGATTTTCGTAGTCTTGATGACAAGCTTGTAGTTAAACTAGGCAGAATTCTAAAGGAGGGGAGTAAGATCGAGATCTACATTTCCTATACTGCCAAGCCGCGCAAAGGTTTCTACTTTGTCGGACCTGATAGTCATTACCCCGAGAAGCATCTGGAGGCATGGACACAAGGCGAAACCACTGAAGCAAGGCATTGGTTCCCTTGCATCGATCACCCCCGGGTCAAGTTTTCAAGCGAAATTTCGGTTATAGTTCCGATAGGATTTACGGCAATTTCAAACGGCATATTGCTAAAGGTGGAGAAGCAGAATAAAAAACAGATCTATCGCTGGTCTGAAGCAAACCCACACCCGGCCTATCTTACATCGGTAGTTGTCGGCGATTACATCGAGATGAAGGACGGCAAGAACTTGTGCTACTATGTCCCGCCGGAAAAAAAGCAAGACGCGCCCAGATCATTTGAACATACGCCTGAAATTATCAGGTTCTTTGAAGAATACCTTGGCACAAACTATCCTTATGATAAATATTCACAGGTTACAGTCCAGGATTTCCTTTATGGTGGTATGGAAAATTCCAGTTGCACTACGCTAACGCTGGACACACTTCATGACGAAAAAGCCCACCTTGACTTTACAAGCGATCATCTCATATCTCATGAGCTGGCACACCAATGGTTTGGCGACCTTGTCACATGCAGTGATTGGCAGCATATCTGGCTCAATGAAGGATTTGCCACCTACTGCGAGGCTCTCTACTGGGAGGCAAGCAGAGGCAAGGACGAGTTCCAGTATTATATGATGCAGACAGCTGACGACTATTTTGAAGAGGCCAGAACCAGGTATACTAGGCCCATTGTAACAAAAGTATACAAGCACCCTGATGACCTCTTTGACAGACACACCTATGAAAAGGGTGGGTGCGTGCTCCACATGATGCGCCACCTTGTCGGAGACAAGTACTTCAGAAGGTCACTTAGAACATATTTGCAGCGCTTTGCCAACGGCAATACCGAGACGGACGATCTGCGAAAAGTGTTTGAACTTGAAACAGGTCAGAGCCTGCAGCAGTTCTTCGACCAATGGATTTTTAGAGAGGGCCATCCTGAGCTCAAGGTCAACTTTTATCATGATAACCACATTGTAGAGATCAGAGTCAAACAGTCACAGGCAGGCGAGCATTTTGAATTCCCGCTTGAAGTAGAGATGGCTTTTCCAAGTAGCAATAAGAAAATATATACGTTCAAGGTCCGGGATAGAGAGAGTATCTTCCAGATCCCTGTTGACGATGAGGTGGAATGGTTCTCTGTTGATCCAGAGTTCAAGATTTTAAAGACGATATCTATGAAAGCACCAAAGGAGATGCTTCTCAAGCAGCTCCAAGAAGGAGATAATGTGATCAAGCGTGTGGAAGCTGCCAGAGCACTAAAGGACAAATCGTCGGATGCAGTCATTGATGCGTTGGCGAACACTGTCCTGCACGATGAATTCTGGGGAGTATCAGTTGAAGCTGCAAAGTCACTAGGAGCAATCAAGACAAGCTATGCTTATGAAGCGCTGAAAGATTGCCTTGCAGTCAAGCATGCAAAGATAAGACGTGCAGTTGTAAAGGCGATAGGAGAATTCAAGAATGAAGAGTCACTGGAGCTAATTAGGCCATTGCTGCAGAACGATGATGAGAGCTATTTTGTCAGGTCTGAAGCCGCGACGGCAATAGGCAAGACCAAGAGCAAGAGCAAGAGCGCCATTGCCATCTTGAAAAAGGCTACCGAAAGTACCACATTTCAGAATGTCGTGGCGCAAGGGGCAATAGCAGGCCTTAAGGAGTTTACCGGCGACAAAGAGGTTGCAGAATTTATGATTGAAAAAAGCAAATACGGAAATTACCATAGGATAAGAGAAGCTGCTACTTTTGCCCTTGGCAGGTTTGCAGACAACCCTGCCGTCTTTGATCATCTGAAGACCCTGCTGACTGACAAGTGGTTCCGAGTCCGCATAAATACATGCAGAGCACTTGCTGATGCCGAACTGATAACGGCGATCCCTGACCTGACATGGGTAATGGAGAACGACTTGGACTACAGGGTAAGGAGGGTAGCTGAAGAATGTATAAACATCATAAGAGGAGCAACAAGGAAGCCAAAAGAAGTCGCGCAGATGAGAGAGGAGCTTGAAAACCTCAAGTCAAAGAATCTGGAACTACTGCAAAAGGTGGATAGGTTGGAGCGGGAGCTTCACTAACTTTTGATAACAAATTCTGCAACTATCCTGCTGAAGAAGCGCTGGCCGCTTCATACATGATCTGCAGTCCCATTCTTCGAATATGCCTATTCAATAGTTTTTCAATATTTTACAAAGGAGTCAATGAATTTTAGCAGGATCATTATGGACATCGGCATGGCGTATGCGCAGGCCTTCAACTTCCAAGTGTCTCCGTAGTCCAATCATAAGTGTGAGAAAAGAACTATGGCTTAAATTGCTTGTTGTAAAGGATGAACTTCTCTTGTTCTTTTATCACTAATTTATTGATAAAGGATGTTACTCGTTTGCTGTCGTAACATACTAGCTGCATACTGTCAAATTTGCCATCTAAGTAAAGGTTCGTTATAAAGGAAACAAGTTGACTGGGTGAGCTTGCAGGCGCAATGTCAAGGTAGACTATTTGCAGCACGTTGGCCCTGTCCCAGTAACCGTACTTGTTGATTATTGCAACGCCATCAATGGGCCGGCCAGTCACGATTACACGTTCTTCTTTGACGAAATTTTGAAGTGTCCTACGGTCAAACGTGTACCAGTGCCAGGACTTGACGTATCTCTTTGCTGACAGGCGATAGATCTTGGATTGCTGAAGATACTGCCAGATATCACCTATATCATCAGCATTTGCAATTCTTGCATTTGACTCTTGGCGCAGTGGTGTGCCTGCTGTACTGTAGTACATCCATTTTGATACTACCTTAAAACCGTTCTTTTCCATCATGCTCTGCGACGCAAAATTGGTTGCATTCACTATTGCAGACGCCTGTCGAGCGCCTTTCCACCTACCATATTCTACCATTTTTGCGATGAGCATTGTTGCAATGTGAGACCGGCGATAATCAGAGTGTACTCTTATGCCTTCAAGCCAGATGCCTTTGCCTTCGGGACAGATGGCAACATGTGACATTGCAATCTTCTCGCCGCCAGACTCGGCTACAAATAGCTGGCCGTTCTTTTCTGTGTACCAATAATCCCACACTCTATTGATGTAGTCTCCCCAGCTGAAGGTATTTACGCAAAAACTGAGAATCTCATCCTTGTCTGATCTTCTGGCAGGCCTGATCTTTATCATCAAGTTTTCTTATAGCAGCTGATTCCATCTTGCGCATAAGAGTTACTATTAGCTACTTGACTCTCTTAATAAATTCATGGACCTATTCAAGCAAGTTAATCTCTTGAATATTATGACAACATAGGAATGATGATATGTCAAACTGGCATATCCCCACATGTCATTCCAGAACATGCGCGTCAGCTCATTTTCCTGTCTCTCGTAAATTATATGGCATTCATCGAGTTTTCATAGCCGACATATTTTGCATGCAGGCTTACGAGAGGATGTTATTCTATATGTAGTCTAGTATAGTCTGCAGCCAGTATATGTTGCTGCCGCTGCGCCGATTCTACTGGGGCTAATTACAATAGAATGGGACACCATTACTATTGCTTGTAAATATCAGTTTCAATGTCGACATTCAACTCTAGTTTGAGCAGGGTTCGACTATAGTGGAGAAATTATATCGTCTCTCTTCTGGGTTGCAGCCCAATTTGGCAGATAGATCATAACATGCAACATTCTAAATGTCAAGGCATTTAGCTGGATGGATGGTGCTATCCTAAAACCCTGTTAAAAAATGGACATCCTGCCCTGCATCGGTCGCTACAGGATAGTCTTGTATATGCTGGCTTACGACAAAGCCCTCTGATTTGTTAAATGCAGCAGGTGTTCAGCTTGTCAATGTCATCAAGTAGGGTACTTTAAAGCAAAAAAGCTGCCCGTTAAATTGGGCGATAGGGACGTGTACTCTCTTACTTGCTCACTGCCTTTGCTGATGATTCTGGGTCTGCAGTAATTACTGAAAGCCAAGGTTTCAACAGGTCGGGGTTCAGCCTGACCAGCTCTACATTTGCATCTCCCAGCAATTGCGTGCCATCTTCAGGGTAGTCGGCAAGCACCACTATCCTCTTTATTCCGACACTTATAGCCATCTTGCTGCATTCTAAGCAGGGGGCAAAAGTAGAGTAGAGCATGGCGCCTTTTGTGCTCCCAGCGTTGCCAAAGAGGGCGCACTGCATTATTGCATTCGCCTCAGCGTGGGTGCACAAGCAGCGATCAAGGCCCTCGCCGGACTTGACCTCGCCCTTCATTCTGGCAAGACAGCGAAGACATCCGCCCTCATAGCAGTTCTTTATCCCTGGCGGAGTTCCATTATAGCCGGTAGCTATCTGCCGGTTGTCCTTGACAATTACTGCCCCAATGTGGCGGGTAAGGCAGTTTGAACGAAGCTTGGCTATTTCTGCTTGCAACATGAAATATGTATCCCAATCTGGCCTCTGCATTCTCTAGCAGTAGTAACAATTACTATAAAAATTATTATATTATTTCATGGGACGAAGACCGTATCTTTAATAACATGCTTGTTGTCTTCTTGTTGTCTTCTTGTTGTCTGCGCATTTGCCTATCTTATTGCTCAAGCTGTCGACAATGCTTAGTGCAAACACGTAGCAGATCCCTTCTGCCTTCATTTTTTGTCGGGAGTATATGTCGTTCACCTTTTCAATGTGATCTTGACATAATTTTAGAATGTTTTGTTAGTTAGAGAGACACACAACATATAGGAACGGTTATGATTGTACTTATAGTTTTATGACCTGCCCTACAAGATATTGACATGCAATAAAAGGTAGATTCTCTTGTGATCAAGAAAAGTTTGGACTAGGTCTTTTATAGTCCAAATTGGACTAACGCTGGAGAAAATCAAGAATGCGCAAGGCGGCAGATCCTTAGAGGATCTCATTTGTTCATGGTTCGGATAAAATAGCGATATTGAGCAAGATGCTAGATAAAATGCCGCACTTAATTGAGTGCTGTTGTAAAAAATTCTAGTTATTGCCAATCAGTAGTCTTTTGCGTCTCAGCAGCAACTCATCCTTTGCCAGACGGAGCCCTATCAAACCCATAAGCACAGTCATAGTCGTCATCCCTGCCACAGCGTACCATTCCATTATGGGACTCGAACCTCCGTCGAAGCCAGCCACCTACTGCTAATCCTCCATACAGAGTCCATTACATTCAGAGTAGGAACAGATCTCAGCACATCCCAGCGGATCGATCTATGCTTTTTTATCATTCTGAGTACATTAATAGCGAATAGAATGATTAACTCTGCTCAGACGTATTTTATAATTATCAGCTACAGATCATAATAATCAAAACGTGCGAACAACATCATGAATGCTTATGAGCAGTCAAACATCAATATTATAGCCCATAACCGCGTGTTACCAGAGGTAGGAAGTTATATCTTGCAAGTAGACGCATGGTTGTACACAGAAATAGACAAAATAAATCGGCATTTTCAGTCTATTCTCTGTTACATTTTCAAAATTTGGAAACGGCTCAGAGCTAGAAAGCAGTCATCATTACCATCTCCATAATAACAGCGCGTCTTTTATTATATCAACCTAGCAGATAAATGTTAAGAACCCGGCTGGCAGGTTTACTCTTATCAGTTGATAAAGAATTCTGATGTTGCTAAGGCTATGCGCGACCTCGGATTTCTTACAGAGATGACGGAAGAGGATCCTAATGTGCAATTTCGAGCTCGCGCCTACTATAGGGCTGCAGACACGATCGCAAGCCTCTCAGAAAATGTTACCGACATATACGACAAACATGGAGTGAACGGACTACTAGAGATCCCGTCGGTAGGTAAGGCAATCGCGTCGAAGATAGAAGAATACCTCAAGAGAGGCAAGATGCACCATCTTGAAGAACTAAAGGCAAAAGTGCCTATCAATATAGACGAGCTGTATGGAATAGAAGGCATGGGCCCAAAGACAATAAAGATGCTCTACGACAAGCTGCAGATAAAGAACCTAGCTGATCTAGAAAAAGCCGCCACCGAAGGCAAACTGAAGATCTTGCCGGGCTTTACGGAGAAAAAAGTGCAAGATATCTTTAAGCAGATTGAGTTTTTTAAGAGAGGCAAGGGCCGCCTTATAATAGGCGAGGTCTACCCGCTTGTGAAGCAGATCGAGAAGCGTCTTCAACATATTGCAGGAGTCAAGAATGCGGCTGCAGCTGGTTCGATCCGCCGCATGAAAGAGACTATTGGCGATATTGACTATCTAGTGGCAGCCAGCGACCCGAAGCAGGTGATAGATTTTTTTGTCAAAATGCCAGAGGTACAAGAAATTCTTGGCATGGGCCAGGCCAAGGCATTTGTGAAGCTTGCGAGCGGGATCGATGCTGACCTGCTAGTAGTGCCTGAAGAAAGCTGGGGATCCGCTCTTCAGTATTTCACGGGAAGCAAAGAGCATTCTGTTCAATTACGCAAGATAGCGACATCAAAAGGCCTTCGTCTGAATGAGTGGGGTGTTTTCAAAGGTGACAAGCGCGTTGCAGGAGCGACAGAAGAGGAAGTATACAAAATACTAGGCCTACAGTGGATCCCGCCAGAGATGCGAGAGAACGCCGGCGAGATAGAGCTTGGAAGGCAAGGCAAGGTACCTAAGCTGGTCGAGTACGGGAGCCTGAAAGGAGATCTGCAGGTACATAGCGAAAACAGTGACGGGACTGCAACTATAGAAGAGATGGCCCGCGGTGCTAAGGCATTTGGTCTTGATTATATTGCAATCACTGACCACACAAAGAGCCTGAAGCTCGCTGGTGGCCTTGAAGAACAGGAACTTTTGGAGCAGGCAGGCAAGATATCGCAACTCAATGACAGGCTAAGAGAAGAATTCCACATCCTCTCCTCAGCTGAGGTCAACATTATGAAGGATGGCTCGCTTGACATCCCAAATACTGTCCTTGACAAACTTGATATCGTAGGCGCTGCAATACACTCGCATTTTAACCTGCCAATTGAAACACAAACAGAGCGGCTTATAAAAGCTGCAAGAAACCCAAGCGTCGACATACTGTTCCATCCTACTGGCAGGCTCATAAACAAGCGTGCCGGCTACCCTGTCGACATTGAAAAAGTGATTGAGGTTTCAAAGGACACCAACACAGTTCTTGAAATTGATGCGCACTATGACAGACTCGACCTAAAAGATGAATACGTCAGAATGGCAGTAAGAAAGGGGGTCAAGTTGGTCATCGACTCTGATGCGCATCATCCTATTCATTACTCCTTTCTTACATTCGGCGTAGCGCAGGCAAGGCGCGGCTGGGCGATACAATCAGATATCCTTAACACACTGCCGGCAGACAAGTTGCTCAATGCATTAAAGTAAATCATATATCATGCATGTAGAGATACTTTATCCCTGTGCGCACGACATTTGAACAGGATGACTTGAAAGCAAGGAAAATATTTCTGTGGGTCTTTTACTTTTGTGCCTTTGTTATGGCATCGGTAACGTTCTATGCCATCTATTTAAGCCTTGGCGAGTACCTGCAGACAGGCAGGGTCGTAATAGGCGAGGTGTTGGTAGAGACGGAGTTCCCGTTCAAAGGTCTGGCCAAGCTCACCACCTATTTGATGATAGTGTCTGTGGTTGGATGGTACTGCGTGGTCAGGTTGGGTGGCGAAAAGGTAAAAGGCATTCCCCGATGGCTCAAATCTATCCTGCAGTTGATGGTACTTGTATTTGCAGTCGTGGCTCTCTATGAATTTGTCTACAACTTTATCGTATGGAACTCACTGATGACGGCAGATGCAATAAGAGGAGTAATGAGATTTGATGATCTTAGTGTAGAATATCCAAACCCCGAAACTCCTTGGAACTTGGTATTTGCGACCAAGATGTCACTTGCTGCATTCTTGATCTCAGCCCACTGCTTTTATACAATTTCCAAGCCTGAAAAAAAGTCAGAATAGCCATTCTTTTGATCTGACTCAAGTCTTGATTTTTCTTGAAGTTATGCTTAGACAGTACTTAACCTGATCGAGGGGTCAGCAGGGTTTGAAAAATCTGCTTCGTGCTGAAAAATCTTCTCAGTAATATATTGTACTTAATCTATGGCAGCGACAATCATCTATCGTTCCTCGCTTTAGGCGAATCCAAAAAGTGACTTCCAAAGAAGTGTATCTACCGTTCTTGAGTTGTAGGTCTTATCAATATCTCATTTACATTTACGTGATTTGGAGCCTGTACTGCAAATACAATTGCATTTGCGATATCTTCTGCCTGCAGCGCCTCCATCTGCTTTGTCCTTTCAACATATTTTTCCAATGCCTTGTCGGTTATAGTGTTTATAAGTTCTGTCGTCACGACTCCTGGCTCAATGCACGTAATCCGTATGTTAGACCTCTGGCTGAACTCCTGTCTAAGACCTTCGCTGAACGCTGTAATGGCGTGCTTTGTCGCACAGTAGACGCTCCCTGCGGGATAAACAATCCTTCCAGCTATAGAAGAAATGTTGACTATGTGTCCTGACTTTTTGTTCAACATAGGTGTAATTACTGCTGCAGTGCAGTAAAGCACTCCCCTTATGTTGACATCGATCATTTTGTCCCACTCCTCAACCTTGAGATTCTTGAAAAAGCTCAGTGGCTGAAGACCAGCATTGTTTACAAGGATATCAATGGTATCCCACTTTTTCATAACAGCATCAGCGAATACGTCACATTCTGATTTTATCGTGACGTCCAGTTTTTGAATGAAAACTTCTCCTCCATTTTTGATGATCGCACTTTGCAACGATTCCAGTCTGTCCATGCGCCTTGCGCCTGCTGCGACTTTTGCACCAGCCCTAGATAATGCCAGAGCAGTAGCATAGCCGATGCCGCTGCTTGCTCCTGTAACTATTGCAACTTTATCTTTTATCATCTGCTATCATCATTCATTCAGTTTTTTATATGTTGTAATATGCTTTTGCCAATAGGCGTCAAGTTTAAGTACAATGCTTACATTTTTAGAATTAGTGTATTTATGAGCCTCGACGACAACGACGAGCTGGCCTATCTATGGACTAAGGTAAAGTTTATCCAAAAATACATGAGCAAACACAATTGCAGCTATGAAGTCGCCGAGCGCGAGTTTCACATTTGGATTGAAGGACTAATGGATAGCAGGATCGAGCGCGCAAACAAAATGCTAAATTCGCGTTAGACGTTCTGCTGTGGCTGCTCGATCTTTTGCTTCCTTGCCATGAACAGCAATAGTGCACCAAACATTCCAAGCACTATTGCCAGCCCCTGCGCGCCGCCATTTGGAACTGCAATAACATACACGATTGCAAAAGTGATGCAAGTTACTGCCTGCAGAAGATATGATTTGACAGCGTGCATCTTCGTCTTCTTTGCGACATATCCTATCACGAAAAACGCGGCTGCAGGATATATAGTGAGAAGAATAAACTGATCAATGTCAATGCCAAGGTGAACCATCGACAATCACTGTCAGTCAATGCTAAATAAGAATTTTTAGTCTTTATCGATAGCAGGCATGGCAATTGATCATAGTCCATTGGACATATCATGACTATTACTTGAATCTTCACTCAGTCATCAAACAGGCTTTCTTTTCGCCTGTATTTTCCAGTAAGCAGCTTGACACTTTCCTTGCGGATTCTATAACTTTCTATTGCCATCGATGCCAGCTTACGCTCTTCTTTGCACTGTTTCCATTGCTGATTTCTTGCGAATATATATATAGAAGATCTGCTACTTTGCATCTCCTCTACTCTGCCGGATCCCAAAATTTTCTTAGAAGGCGCTTTGAAACTATCATCATGATTGTTCTGACCCGCGCAGGGAGGATTTTTTTCCAATTAGGCTACTAGTTGAACAATCCTTGTTTTATAAAAGCATGCTCGCATTGCTAATAATAGGCCCTACATAATTTATTTTTCTGGATTATTCGACACATGCCTCGATGGCTCCACCGCCATCAATTATCGAGCGAGCATTTTCGAATGGAAGGGATGCCACATCTTCCTGCGCGTATGGCCCGTACTTGTTCATATCTATTCCAACAAATGCTTCTATTGGTTTGAGGAATCGGACCACTATTTGTTTTGAGCGCATCTTTGCAGATATCGACTCGAGCACCTTTGACCTACCTTTGACCAAGGCAGCCATAACTTCGTCTATTCTTTTGTTTGATTCCCGTTTGCCATCAAGGATATATTTTTCCTCATCAGTTAGCTTTGAATAGTCCAGAGGCTCGTCGCCCGAGCTGATCTTGGCCTGTCTTGTCTCTATCATAAGACATGACGAAGTCGCAAGCATATCGACCATTCTATCCCTTACCTTTGCTTCGACACCTTCGTAGGCCTGACCCTTCAGGCTGCCTAGTGCCTCTGCTATTTTCTGGAAAGTGTCTGGTTCTATTGACTGAAGTGTTGGCGTTTCAACTTCTTTTTCTAACATTCTGTAAACGTCTTTGAGTGCAAGGCTGCCGCTATTCTCGGCGTCCATCTCATTGCTGTTTTGTTGCCCAGCTGTTGTTGACATTTTGCTCACTAAGCCTTAAATTATAGGATTCTAGTGCCTACTGGTGGGATATCTCAGTTGCCTTATAAATTGATTGACGGCAGGATCGAGCCATTAACATTTAGTGCTGAACAAGTCATGCGGCGGCTCAAAGAAGACAATATCAAGTTCCTCGATTTGCAGTTCACCGGGTTTTTTGGCCGGTTCCACCACACTACGATAGACTCCAAGATGTTCCGGATCCAGGATTTCACTGATGGTCTTCCAAAGCTTGACGGATCTTCAATACGCGGCTTTACAGAAATACATGAATCTGATCTTATCTTAAGACCTGATTCGGCTACATATGCCACCGTGCCTTGGATTGGGACGCCTACTGCAAGGCTGATATGCGATATTTTGAGTGGAGGGAGCAAGCGTGAGATATTTCCACGAGATCCCCGCGGCATTGCAAGAAAAGCAGAAAGATATCTCATAGATCAAGGCTTTGACACTTCTTACTGGGGCCCAGAAGTTGAATTCTTTGTCTTCGATAAGCTTGAGGTTAACACCATGACTCCATACCAGGGTCAGAGCTACCATATCACATCAAGAGAAGCACCTTGGTCTACCGACAGTGTGGGCTATGCACTTAGGCTCAAGGAGGGATATCTTCCAAGCGCGCCGGGCGACACCCTCATGGAATACCGAAACGAATGCGTTGATGTACTTACGAATAATTTCGGCATAGTGTGTGATGCTCATCACCACGAAGTAGCGACTGCAGGTCAGTGCGAGATCGACATTCGATTTGATTCCTTGGTTAATGCTGCCGATGCCGTTCAAAGTTACAAGTATATTGTCAAGAACATTGCCAAAAAACAGAACATGATTGCGACGATGATGCCAAAGCCGATAGCGCTTGACAATGGCTCTGGCATGCATGTCAATATCAGCCTTTGGAACAAAGGCAAGAACCTATTCTATGACTCTGCTGATGAATATGCAGAAATGTCGCAGACTGCACGCTATTTTTGTGGAGGCATAATAGAACATGCTCGAGCACTTGCCGGAATCGTAGCGCCTACTACTAACTCTTACAGGAGGCTTGTGCCCGGCTACGAGGCTCCAGTGTACGTGGCATGGAGTACCGGCAATCGATCTGCAATAATCAGGATCCCAGCTCATTACAAAGGAACCAAGTTTGCTCACCTAAAGCGAATCGAGTTTAGAGCCCCTGATCCTTCATGTAACCCCTATCTTGCGTTTTCTGCCATTCTTGCGAGCGGCCTCGATGGCATCAAGAAGAAGAAGGACATAAGTGACCCAGTGAATGAGGATATATTTAGGATGACCTCAGAGAGGAGGCGCCAGCTTGGGATAAAGCAGCTGCCAGCAAGCTTGAGAGATGCCTACGAGGAGCTTAGAAGTGATAACGGGTTCTTAAAGCCGATATTTGACAGTGAGATTATAGATAGAATAATAGAGCACGAAGAGAAGGAACACGTAGAGCTGGCAGTGAGACCTCATCCCCATGAGTTTTCAATGTATGCTGACATATAGCCTCTTTTTTGCATAATGAATCTTGCGCCTCTAAAAGAGATAATCTCACCTTTTCCTTTCGTCAGGTAAGAAACATCACTGCAAATATTATCCCAAGCCCCAGTGGCAGTGGTGGATGTAAGTGATGTTATGTAATTATTGTCAAGTGACAATCCTTCCTGTCCAAAACTCGTGCGCAATACAGAACATAACGGTAAACAGTCCATGCCCGGTCCCAATCATCACCAGAAATTTTTCCATGTTTTACGTTTGCAGAAAAAGAGGCCGGCCGCCATCAACACGATCATCCCGCCTGGCTGGACGAGAAGCGCGAGAAAGCGTACGGACATTACGACATAAACTCAAAATTTCCTGAAGGTGTTTATCGCTAGCTGATCTCGAACCAAGTCGCAGATCTCAATCTTTGCCTTGTAGCCAGATAATATGAACAACATATACAGAAAACAATGCAATTCAGGTAGCAAGCCTGTTCCTTGTGGTGCTATAGCGAAGAGTCTGCAGCCGATTATGGATGATCCCTCTCGGACGGCAGACTTAGGTACACGACAACTAATTGCAAGCCTCGTCATCTTTGCACAGAGTAGTTTCGTCGTGCTTCATAGCCCGTGATCATGAGCCAGATTCCTCTCTTTTCAACAGACCCGGCAAGTGGCGTTGGTAATAGATGATAGCTTGAGACGCTCACTAACCCCTTCTATACCACTGCGTGATCCGGGGTAGTTTTTCGAAGAAAACCTATTTTTTCCGATCTGATGAGTATTATACTGGCCTGTTGATCAGCGCTTCCCAGGAAGAGAGTGGAAGGTATTGCAGTACGCTAAACGCGAGGAATTGCACCATTAGGTATTACCACATACTTATCGAAGAGTAGTTACAAGAGTGAATTCTGCAGGCAACAAATGTATAAGAGACAGAAAATACATATAAGATTGTGTAAAATTGTTACGATGGACTTCGTCTAGTTCTTTTCATAAAAGTTTATCAGGGATAATATCATATAAGATTGTGTAAGATTACATAGTTTGCAAATATACAAACATGTTTTCGAAATCATGATATAAGCGCAATCGGTAGTTGAGATAAAATGTTGGACGATGATTCCTCTTTGTCATCCTCGGCTGCAATCCCTTTTCCAACACTTACAATCCTGTATTTACCAGCAGAGGCCAAAACGGTGGTTGAAGAAGTAGGTCAGAAATATCCTAACAGCACAGTGGAGGAGTGCATTGGTTTTTTTCACGGGATGCAGAAACACTACAATAAGGTCACGATCTGGAGTCAGGGCATAGACAGCCTGTGGCTCAATGCAGTAGTAGCAAGGGCAAAAGAGCTTGCCGGCGTGGAATTTGTGACGCTTGTTTCAGGTGGCATAATGTACCTGCTATAGGTATTCCAGAGATCAGAGAAAGCAATAGGTAACTGCATATTATATATATTCTTAATTTCGTAGTAATCTAAAATTTCTTTTAAATTAACTACGAATTATGATAGCTAATTATGAGAAATAAATTTGCATTTATCCTAGTCTTCAATTATTGATGTATGACCATCAGAAAGTAACAGATCATCGTACCAAAGATGTTTGTATTTCGCAAGTCGAACAGATATAACGGTCAAAGTAGAAGGAGTAATAAAAGATGAATAGGAATGACAAGATAGGACCGAGACGGTTGATAATATAATAGCGCTCAACTAAGCAATTAATTAATCAATTAACCATAAGTCTTATCAATGCTTTTTCTCATCTAACTCTTGCAAACTTTCAATAATAAGCATCATTGCTACTACCACTCCGCTGCTTCTTTGATTCCATCTCGCTACCATATGGCAGTGGTAGCAAAATATTGCTTGCATAACAACAGGGATATCACATACACAATCAGCAGCAAAGCTTCTATTTACCAAATCTTTTGATTACCTCGTTAGCTGATTCACAGAAACATGGAAGTACCTCTCTGACCTTAACCTCAAATAATACCTGCAGCTATATGTTGAGGTATGAAAGAAGGAAAGGAAGAGGTAAGGTACTGCCCTATCTGTGGATGCACTGAGCACAGGCTCATTGGGTGCGGCAAGCACTGGGGGAAACATAAAGAAGGGCCAGGTGGCAGATGCGTGCCCCGCTCATCATTTTAGTTCATAAAGCGCGACTGAGAGTTTGAATGCCAGCTTATCGTCAGTTGCAGTCGCAATCGGGATTACATATTTTTGAGTCTCTTCTTTGTATTTTGTCACCTTATCCTTGAAACCCTGTCCCTTCATGCTTCGGATATCATCTAGCCGCTCTGCCAGCTTGATGTACCGGGCGTCTTTGGGTGCTTTTGTCATGCTGGCAAAGTATTCTTCTGAGGCCTTTTCTTTGGCCCACGAATCAATAGCGCTCAATGTAGAATATACGCGCTCTCCAAACTCTTTCAGATCCTCATCAGGTATCCGTGCATCATGCAATAGCGCAGCGCATACAAGATCAGTATCATGTATTTTGAGCTCTTCAGCCAGAATGAGCGCAACTCTTAGTGAATGACCAATATAGTGTTCATATCTATTCACAGAATGTTGTCCCTTATGGGCCTTGGTTGCAAGCCCAAATGCTCTTGTTATCGGGACAACGTCCTCAGGGTTATCATCAAACGACCTGAGCAGCCTAGTGAACCCAGCTATAAGATCTGAATTCATAGATGTTAGGCCTTGACTTAAACCCTAAATGTAACTTTGCCTGTCCTCTATTGTTCAAATCCAAGTATCGGAATCCCTCCGAAAAGATCAGCAGCCTCAGTTGCTCTTCCAAATCCTACAACCATTATGCCGTTTTGGATCATTATCGTGACAGGAGCATCTTGCAGTACAGCTGTGCTGTTTGAGGCAACATCTATTGTACCTGTCAACACTAGATTGTCATTTATCTGATTAATAGAATGCAGCTCAAGCCCGCTTATTTCATATTCTACAGGGTCAGTACCGTTTGAGGGTCTATAGATAAAATTGGTGACAAATCCTGACGTACCATTTAAAGACCAGTCGCCAAAGAGGACGGCTTCCACTTCACCACTTGTGAGGTTGAAACGAGAGCTTGCAATCTTGCCTGATGATTGCCCATCTATTTGAAGATTATCAGTGCCTGTCCTGCTTACTATCCTGCTTGAAGAGACACCCTCATCGCTACTGCTTTCGCTAGTTATGACTGAGCTACTGGTAGAGCTCGACTGGGACTGGCCTGATGACTGCCGGATTACTGTGCTGTCACTGTCGCTTGAATGCTGCTCGCTCGCCAGGGATGACGACTGCTGCTGTGTGATTATTGAGGCTGCCGCCATGCCATTGTTAATTCCATAACCAACAATAACGCAGGTACCAGCGGCAAGTAATGCAATGACAACATAAATAGTTGGAATCATAGTGGGCATAAACGAATAAAGCTTATAAAGATTGTATGTATAGCACACCAGTTTTATCTATTACAATTCATCTATAGAAAATTAAATACAAGGGCAGACTATCATAGGTTCTTGTCTGCGGTTGTTGTATTGAGGGTGTTACATCTAGGCAAACTGCATTGGATGTAATTATCAGATTGATCTGCGAAGTTGATCAGTTTCTCTGCTTCCCGGCTTCAGAATAGATATTGCATTCGGCATATACACACCGGACTTTTAGAATGCACAGTTGTATCAAAAACATCTACTGCGGAGTAGAGCGCGCCTATGGTGTATCCGCCTGGTTAGGAAAACATCTCTGTTCTGAGAGAAGGTCAGTGCATCCGTATCCCTGGCAATGCATACTGAACTACTTACGTGTTAATATCTTGCTGTAGCACCTTTCCCAGCCAGTCCAATTTATCTGCTCGTCAAGAATATACGATCAATGTCACATCTGCTGACTCACTTGTCAATACAACCTTTGTTTGCATTAAGGCGTCTTCCCGGCAAGTAGCTGTACAAATGTGTAGCTAAATACGATCAGCTGACCAACCTTAAATTGGCAACCTTGTACATGATTGGAATAACAGAACCATAGGGGTCCGCTGGCCAGGTAGACAATGGCCACGATTGACACGTTGGATTGATGCATATTGTTTATTTCTGTTACTATGTCCTATAGGTTTTCCACATGTCTATGGAACAGTATGCAGTAGTTGCCTTCACAACATTGATCGCGGGAATGCCGGTCACGATTACTAGCAACAGCAGGATAAACTTCTATAATTTTGATAGAATGTTGTTCCAACTCCTTTCCCTAAAGGAAAAGGAAAATATTAAACAAGGACACTTAAAAAGTAAAGAGATTCCATATTGAGTGTCAACCCAAAAAGCCCGCCCTGGATATAGGCACATTTTATGCATATTTCGTCATATGGAGTTTGTGTTGCTATTGCCGTCAGTTGATGTGAACCCGCTTTTGCCGACTCCAATTGATTCTGTTGTTGATTCTATCGTCTCCTGTTCCCCTAGAGCTGGCGCAGACGATGTCACTTCTTCAGATGCAATCTCGGTGAATGCCGCAGGACCAGGCTTCGTTTTAACACGTGTGGCCTTTGGCCGAGGCGCTGCTTTTCTACTGGCCGCCTTTTTCTTGCCGCCCTTACGAACCTTGGCCGTAGCTTTTTTCTTTATGTTGCCCTTCTTCCTTGCCTTTGAGAGATTTGCTTGCTTCCCCTTCTTTTGCTTGCTTTTGGCTTTTGCCATAACGGTTAGCATTATCTACTCACTTGTTCTTAAGCTTGTTCTTTTTAGGCAAGTAGAAATGAATTTGTAAAAAATACAACGAATATCGCTAGTGACATAGAAGAAGATATAATAATTGAGTTAACTCACAATTGTTCATTCTTGACAGACAGCAAAGGCTACTATACAGTTCTTGGCGTTTCGGAGAAGGCCAGCTACAAGCAGATCAAATACGCCTATAGGCGGCTTGCCCGAAAATATCATCCGGATAGGAACAACTCAGTCTATGCTGAAGAAATGATAAAAAGTATAAACACTGCGTTTGAAGTTTTGTCAGATGGGATAAAGAGGGCACAATACGACAAGATGGAATTTGATAGCTCGCGGGAGAGGGAGCCGAAACAAGAGCCAGCGCATATAAATCCCAAGCCAGGGAAAAGGGCAAACGAAAGTGTGATTGCAGATGTTTTCAATGGGCCATACTTGCTTGACACCCCAAGGGGTAGATTCCACATAATTGTCGAGCCTTCGCTATGTATGGCGTTTGGCAGCTGCGAAGTTCTTGCGCCAAAAGTCTTTGTAGTGGAAAAAAACAAAATGGTCAATCCGAAGGCAAAGGTCGAGTGCGAAACATGCGCCGACTATGAAAGTATACATGCTGCTGCAGCCACCTGCCCGACTAAGGCCATAAGGATCATCGATCGCTACACTGGCGATCAGCTCTATCCATAGTAAATTTAAATTGCTCTGTGATTGTGCTGTAACCCATGAAGCTTTTCTGTATTGGATGCGGCCCAGGAGACCCAGACCTTCTCACGGTGCGGGCAGCAGACCTTATAAAAAGCGCAGATATGATATTTGCACCCACTGCAAGAGAGGGCAAATCCAGCATTGCGCTTTCTGTCGTTGAAAAATATATTGGCAAGTTTACCAAGACAGTCAGCCTTGTTTTTCCGATGGTCAAGAACAGGGAATCGCTCAGAGACTACTGGAAGAGAAATGCTAATGAAATTGCAAGTGCAGTAAGAACCGGCAAAAAAGTCATATATCTTACAGTCGGAGACCCGGCGCTCTACAGCACCTGGATATATATCCAGCGCGAATTGAAAAGAACACATAAGGACATCGAAATCGAAATCGTGCCCGGTGTGACGTCCATGTTTGCGATTGCCGCCAAAGCAGGGATAAGCTTGGCAGAAGGCGACGAAACCGTAGCTATCGTACCAGCATGTTATGATCTGGAAAAAGTCAAGCGCACAGCCAGTGCCTGTGACACCGTCATTTTTCTAAAGGACGGACGCTACTTTGACAGTGTAATTGATATGCTGTGGGAGGCAGGCTTTCCCGACAGCGCGACTGTTGCAATAGCTCAGAATGTTTCAGGCGAAGGCGAGTTGCTTGAGATGAAAAAGATTTCAGAGCTTCGTGGCAAAAAAGGCCCGACTGAAAAGTACTTTTCTATCATGGTGGCAAAGAAAAATGCCAGAGACTAGGACTGTGTATTTTGTGGGCTCAGGCCCTGGCGATCCTGAGCTTATAACACTTAGAGCAAAAAAGCTGGTAGAAGAAGCAGACACTATTATTTATTCCGGCTCGCTCCTTAACCCGAGGATTCTGCAATACGCCAAGAAAGGTGTGCAGCTCTACGATGCTGCAATAATTGACAGAGAAAAGATCTATCAGATCCTGTACGACTCAGCCAAGGAAGGCAAGATTGTTATAAGATTCCACGATGGCGACCCAGCGCTTTTCAGCGCAATTCGAGAGCAGATAGACAAGCTTGAGGCAAACGGCATAAAGTGCAAGGTTGTGCCAGGCGTAACTGCTTTATTAGGAGCTGCTGCAGACATGAACCTAGAGCTGACGCTCCCGGGAGTAACACAGACTTTGATAATAACAAGAGCAGAGCTTCGCACGCCAGTTCCCGAGCGCGAATCAATAGCCGAGCTTGCCAAACATGGCGCAACAATGGCATTCTATCTGAGCGTGCACCTAATAGGCGACGTAGTAAACGAGCTACTAAAGGGAGGAGGAGGAGTATATACAGAGAAGACGCCAGCTGCTGTAGTCTATCGAGCGACGTGGGAAGACGAAAGAATAATCAAGGGGACGCTTGGAGACATTGTTAAGAGAACAAAGGAAGCCAAGATAGTCAAAACCGCACTGATAATTGTCGGCGAGGCCATTGCCCCAGCAAAATATGAATATTCAAAAGTGTATGATGCAAGGTTCACACATGGATACAGAAAAGGGGCAGTAAAAGAAAAGAAAGAGTGAAGGGTGTTACGGTCTTCTTGCCCACAAGGTTATCACGCTTGTGCTAATGGCTGCTCCTGCCACTCCACTTATCAGGGCAAAGACAACGCTAGCATCCACATGCAGGATGGTTGCTAATGCGTGTGCAACCGTTGGAGATGCTAAGAACGCTAGAAACCCTATAGCAAACCCTATCGCTCCAAAGATTGCAAGTATTCCAGTTCTTGATACCATTTTACATCACTGCTGACTTTCGGTGTCTGAGATCCTGAACCTGCCAGTCGGGATCGATGGGAACTTGTCGTTCATCTTTTGCTCTGCGACTGCCGAAGCTTCCATCATTATCTGATCGATGTCGCTGCCAGAGCCGGTATTGACCTCGATTCCAGGGCCACTGCTCTGCAAAGACTCCATCATAATGCCGTTGAGCAAAGTCTGCATAGTGTTGATCTCGCTATCGGCACCTGGCACGAACTTTCCAAGACCGGGCTTTAGGCTCTTTATTGAGGCGATTGCTGGCCCCAGCGCGACCATTACGTCTCCCATATCATGTATAGTCGATAGTCTCATTGAGACCTGCTCAAATGCCATCTTGGCCTGCCCAAGCGTACGCGAGACCTTGCGCACCTCGGCAAGCTCATTTGAGAGCACCTTTGTAGTATCTGTGTCGTGCCTCTGCACGGCATCGACTACTCGCCTAAACAAAGAGGCATCTCTCTCGTTTAGTTTGGTAACTATGGCGTCTAACTTTGATATCTGTAACTGAAGCTTGTTAGCTGCTGTCTCTATTCTAGGTTTGAGGGGACCCTGAGCTGCAAGTGCTTCTTTTAACTTGTCTCCTGCGCTTGCCCTATTTTGATTACTCCAATTCTTATCGAAAGCATTCATGCAAATCCGAGCAGGGATTTGCTATTAATTGCAGGTGTGTAATTCGATAAACCATAAGCTAAACTAATTGTCCTCTAGCTATAAGGAAGGTCCAGTTTGTGATGAACAATTCTATTGAATGTCATAATGGTACCCTAAAAAGTTCCTTCTGGGTTATTGGGGCCCATGCGCCCATGCCCTGCCCACTGTCACTGCCTGTTCCAGTTATCTGGCTCACCACGATCTCCTTTGAGGCCATGGGCGGCCACAGCATCGCCACATAATCACCAGGGTCACCGGCCTTGTCAAGGGATGCAGGTTGCATATTCTCTCGCAAGAATTTGGCAGCAGCAAGCTTGTCCTTCACATGTTCTATGAGCTGATGCTGCCCGTGCACGATGAGGTGAATCTTCCTTGTGCTATCAATTTCAAACATACTTTAGTGTTGCAAGATGCATACAACTATAAGCTCGTTAAATAGTTTTTCTCACATGATAGTTATCGACTCTTATATGGCCATGATCTTGCCCGATGACATTGCAGAACGCATCTCGGGATTTATTGCCGGTAAACGAAACTTTCCCTTTGTAGGTCCCGATGAGATGATGTGCATAATGTACCTATACGGCAGAAACAGCAAGATAGGAGAAGGTGAGATTGATGAAGTCAGCAGCCTTGCGCAGTACACTGCCTCCCAGATGAGGCAAGAGATCGATATTTACATTAACAGCTCCACAAGCAAGCTTGAAACAGAATACATCAGGAGCAAGTACATCAATAGAGAACTGCAATTGGCTGTTGAAAGAAAACCACAGGATGTCAAGAAGCGAATAGCAGGGGATCCAGCAATAATATCTGACTGCTTTGCTCATCATGTTGCTTACTTCAAGCAGGACTACTTTTTGGAGCTGTACGGTCCACTTAGGGAGTCTCAGATTACGTCAGATATACGCTCGGCGCTAGCTCATAGGATGATCATGGTCTGTTACAATAGAAAAGGTGCGCAAGAGACAAGATTGGCGCACCCCCTTATTCCAGTGTATGTATGGTTCAAGGATCAGGCAGGGGCAAAGCCGTGATAATATGGAATTTGCGAAAGCTCCTCCTGTGGCATCTGAACTATTGATATCAAATGCCCATCAGGATCTTGGATTATTGCATGCTTACCAAACGGCTCCTGTTTGGGCTTTTTGTAGAATTTGACCCTTTTCTTTTTCAGGCTGTTAATAACATCGTCAAAGTCGCTTATGCTAAAGCCCACCAACATGCCATTGTTCTTTTTGATCCTCTTTCTTTTCGCAGGGTGAAGTGCAAGCACGGTGCCGCGTGTTGAAAACTCTGTCCAGTCCTTTGACTCTTGTTTTAGCTCCATACCAAGGGTGTCGCGATAGAATCTGATTGATCTTTTCATGTTGGAAACAAGCAAGATGACCGCGCCTATCCGCCTAAACATTGCAATAGTATATTGCGTTCATAAATATAAAGTTGAAAATGCTAGTCGATGTAGTATTATATATATCGATCACGGGTTCAGCAGACCATATTGCAGAACGACAGGACACCTACCCCCATCAGTAGGTTCTCAGAATTTCTTGGGATAGGATACTTTGGCGACAAAAAGCAGCGCGTCATAGCTCCTATCTTTGATTTACACTCGAATGCAGAGCGCGGGTGGGAAAAAGTAATGACAGGTCAGAAGCAAGAGGTCCCTATATTTCATACAGTATTTGTTGAGCACTCTACAAGATACGAGTTCATCGCTTACCCTATAGAAATGAGCTCTGAAAGGATCAATTATGTGCTTTACCGCTCATCTTCTAGCCTGTCTAGCCTAAACAAATTCAAGAGTGATTACGGCAGCGGAATGACGTACATCAAGTTTGGATGGCATGATCTAACAAAGCCGCATAAATTTGATGTGCTTCCACACTATGCTGCTGTTGACTCGATAGAGTTCAAGAAGGCAGACGAAATTAAACCCGGGATGCTAGTCGACCAGATAAGGGAAAGCTAGAATGAATTTATACAATATTTGTTGTTCCTTCTGTCCAGAGTCCAATTATAGGGTATTTGAAATAGATTATCATCATTTAGATAGTTCATTGATCGATTGCACATGCGCTGCTGACAACATTTTGCTAGAATTTTTTCCTACTGTGCTAGAAGTCACTGATTGGAGGCCTGCTATTTGACATGTGCTATCTGAGCAGCGACAACAGATGATCGAAGTTCGTTTTTCTATATATTCAACTAAAGCAACATCGCTTGTGACTGATCTATTTCCTGAAGGTAAGATCGAAAAATCTCACGAAAAGACTATTTATCCTATTGCCTATGGTATTAAGCTGCAATACAATTCTAGTATACTGCAGGCTTCGGTCGGAATTGCTGAAATAATAGATGTGACGCTATTCATTGGCAAGAATGTAGCACTTCCTACAGCCTGTGGTTTAGCAGCAAAATACCTCTACGACAAACTGCATAAACATGAAGACAAAGTGGCTGGGCTGACGATACGAAAGAAAAGGGTCAAGAATAATCCAAACGATATAGCACAGGCATTTTTAGAAGACAGGGAGAAGTTAGAAAAAGACAAAGAATAAGCTATGACAACATAACTTTACGGCATGATCAAACTGCAAAAAGGGCTTCAATTGCACCAACAAGAAAAGATGATAATAAACATTTCACACTTAAGTTATCAGGCAATCGTTCGTAGAGTGTGTTTAAGTACATTGCAAGTTCTCTTAACTTGAAGATCATAATATCGTAATATACCCCACGCTTTACATTTATCTTGCATCATGCTCAAAAAATAGCATTGACAAACAACCCTGTAGCCGTGTTTGACTCAGGCATTGGATCCCTCTCGATAATACGGGAGCTAAGGCGCGAGATACCATACGAAGACCTGCTCTACTTTGCAGACAGGGTCCACTTTCCATACGGTACCAAATCACATTCAGAGCTGCGCGAGATCATTGTAAATACAATAAACTACCTCAAGCGCTACAAACCAAAGCTAGTGGTAGTTGCCTCAAACACCCCCTCTGTGCAAGTACTCGACGAGGTAAGAAGGACGATAACTGACATCTCGATAATAGGAGTCAGGCCACCCCTCAAAGAGGCCGCCAGACTCACAAAGAAAAAACATATCGGAATCATGGCCACTGAGGGTATGATAAGGAGCAGGGAGTTTGAGAACCAAATTCGCAGGGAAGTGCCCCAACATATCTTGGTAACAAGATTCAATGCCTCACCTATAATTGAGTTGATAGAACAGGGGATGCACCTCGAGAATGAGCGACGAACGTTTAATGTGATCTCACGCGTTCTGGGCGACAACATTGATGAAAAGATTGATGTCATTACGCTCTCAAGCACTCACCTGCCATTTGTAAAACGATATCTCAATTCGCTCTTGCCTACCGTTAGGTTCATTGACCCGGCGCAGATAGTAGCCAAGGACGTAAGGAAGTTCCTTACATTTTATCGAATGACAAAAAAGAGCGGCAGGAGTAACCTTCGGATCCTAGTCTCTGACGGTAAGCGAGAATTCGAGAAATCCGCGCGTGCACTGGGGTTGAGAGAGCCGATTGAAGAAGTGTTCCTTTCATTTTGATTCAAATTAGTAACACAGTCTAAATATATGCAAATGAGGAATGATCAACACAGTAAAAGACAGGCAGCTAAGAGCAAAAATGGGATTTCAAACAGATATTGATAGAGGAGGCAGGGCACTGATGGATACCTTTCTCCAGCTCAGTGGCATATACTCGTTTTATGAAAGACACTTAGAGTTAGAAATTATCAAGTACCCGCTGCCAAACCATATTGCAATTGTGCTTGATGGTAACAGGAGGTGGGCCAACATGCATCTGCTTGATACTAGTTGGGGGCACAACCACGGGGCTGACAAGGCAGAAGAACTATTGAATTGGATACATGACGTGGGCATCAAGATCACCACGTTGTATGTGCTATCAACTGAAAATCTTGAGCGTAAGGACGAAGAGCTTGAAAATATCTACAGGCTTCTTGAAAAGAAGCTGGAAAAGCTCTACAATGACGAGCGAGTGCACAAACGCAGGATGAAGATAAAAGCGATAGGCGACACTAAACTGCTCCCCTATAACTTGCAGCAAATATTGACAAAGCTTGAAGAGTCGACTGCCGATTACGACTCGATGTTTCTCAACATTGCAATAGCATATGGCGGTCAAAAGGAGCTCATCGAGGCGATCAGAAAGATAGCTCGAATGGCCGAGAAAGGCCTGATTGAAGTTGACGAAATTGATGAAAAGACCATCGAATCATGTCTGTATACGTCACATCTACCGCAGCCGTCGCCTGATCTTATCCTGAGGACGTCTGGTGAAAAAAGACTGAGCGGCTTCTTGATATGGCAGAGTGCCTACAGCGAGTTGATGTTCATGGATGTGTTCTGGCCAGAGTTTCGCAAGATTGATCTTATGCGAGCCATTAGGACATACCAGCAGAGAGTGCGCAGATATGGCAGATAGTATAATACTAACACAGAGCATCAAGTGAGGTTATTATTTTCGAATCAGAAGCTAGGGTAATTCTTCTTCTACTACTTCTTCAACTTGCCAATTGTCGTCAACATAGAGACCAATGATTTTTGCAGGAAGTTTCCATAAAGATATCTCCTGCAGAGCCTTTCTGATTTGAACATAGTGATATCTCTTGTCTCCAGGGTTGCCTACACAGTCATAATGTCCAACTACTGCTATGATCCGGGAGTTATGTTTCTCAACAGATATAGATGCAGAATGTTTTGCAAGTGATGCTTCCACATGGCGCAATTCATTTGAGAAAATGCCATTGGCACCGGGGAAAGTTATCATGTCTACTATGTCAACTGCATAGTTTTGCTTGATATAATCAATCACAGGCTGCTGAGTTCTTCCATCAATGCAATTTATAGCAGTTCCAAATTTGTATTGCTCTTTCATTGATGATTAATCAATAGTTGCTCTTCTTTTGTGGTATGACATATTATTTGATAATAATACTAAATAAAAGATTTATGGATAGCCTTGTAATGTCTGAAATCTTATAGCATTGATATCTGACAAGTCACTAGGGCAATGCAAAGATAACAAGTAGCAGCAATACCAGTGGAGACAGTAAAAGCGGTCAATGCCAGAATAACACTTAAACGATAAGGGTACAGCGTTAGAAAATAACATTGTCAACAATTATGACAAGTGGAGCAACAACCTTAATGATAACGATGTATCAGTGCGAGTAGAAGGTTCATGCTCTAGTAGTAGTCTTCTCTGCTAGCAGAGAAAAAACACAGAATTTGCAGATAATATCTACTAAATATAGGCATGTTGGACTGTTGAACAATCAGGCCATTGACAAATTTCTTCATTAGGATCATTAGCGAGCACTCGAAAATCTAGCAGTATGGCAAATCTTACTCGGGCTAAAGATTGTTTTATGCAGCTCGTTGTGTTCTTCCAAAGTGACTTGCCACTGTTTTTAAATGGGTGAAGATAGAATAGGATAAATGAAAGATAGGGAATCTATGTGGGTATGTAAACATTGCCAGTTAGTTTTCGCCTTTGATTCACACATTAGAGCACACAAAATGCTGACAGGTCATACTAGAATTATCAGATACGAATTACCATCAACAAATACTGTGAGAGAGTCA
>DASUUX010000098.1:0-15349 GCA_036373855.1 Nitrososphaera sp. | reverse complement strand
CGGTAATGCAACTAATGCCACTATGATGGGAGCCGGTAATGCAACTAATGCCACTATGATGGGAGCCGGTAATGCAACTAATGCCACTATGATGGGAGCCGGTAATGCAACTAATGCCACTAATACAGGCGCTGCTGGTGGTGGTAATACAGCTACCAGCGTTTCCATAGTCCCCGGTTCTTCAAGCCTGACTACTGATGCGTTCTCACCAAATCCAATTCAAGTTAGCGTTGGCACTACAGTAACATGGACAAATGATGACGCACAACCACACACAGTCAATTCAGGCGAAAATGCAACGCCTAGTGGGCTGTTTGACTCTCCTATAATGGCGCCACAAGCAACATTTGAGTATACCTTTACAGAAGCAGGCGAGGTCCCCTACTTCTGTATACTCCATCCAAACATGGTCGGAACAGTCAGCGTGAGCTGACTTCCTTTTTTCATTTTTTCATTATCAACTATATATACCTTATAGGGTAGCGATGGCATATCTTTCTTCTGAACATAGTTGGAACGATATGTCGGTTGTTCAGGCTGGTCATACGACGCATGGCTGGGACACTTTTACCCGGCAAACTTGGAGCGAAAGGAATTCCTCAAGTATTATAGCCAAGTCTTTGATTTTGTCGAAATTGACTCTTCCTTTTATAGGCCACCCAATCTTTTCATGACGAAACGATGGGCTTCGATAACCCCTGACAATTTTAGGTTTACAGCCAAGTTCCCCCGTTCAATTACACATGAAAAGAGACTTGCAGACCCTGAAAAGGAACTTCGCTATTTCATTAATGTAATGCGTCCTCTACGCCAAAAGGTCTTGGCTCTTTTGCTACAACTACCACCTTCTTTGACTGCAAAGGAGGGCTTGAAGAAATTGAAGGCATTGATTCCTACGCTAGACCCTGACTTTAGGTATGCTATAGAGGTAAGGAACACCTCATGGTTTGATGATAATAATAATGAGGTCTACAAGCTGCTATCGGACAATAACATTTGTCTAGCTTGGAGTCAATTGGATACCATTCAAACTCCACCAGAATTGACTTCTGACTTTCTTTATCTGCGCTTTATAGGTGATAGAAGCATTGATGAAAAGAACTTTGGCAGGATTCAGAAGAATCGGCTCAAAGAGCTGCAAAGATGGTCAGAGAACGTCAACAAACTAAAAAACAAGACGAAGTTTGCAATCGTGGCAGCTAACAACCACTATGCTGGTTTTGGTCCAGCCACTGTAAACTCGTTTAGAAAAATGCTTGGATTAAACGAAGTAGTCTGGGAAGAAATGAAGCAGAAAAAGTTATGATGTTGTGTTCGTAGTTAGAGGAAATCTTATACTAGCTGATATCTGTTGTACGCCCTCGGTTTTTGATAGGATTTGGATGATGGAAGTAATATAGAAATGGGTAGAACAAACCTTGATTCAGAATTGCCCTTTAAATTGAAAAGAGGATAGGAGACCATTTCGTAACGCATTAGATAAATCACATAGAAAGAAGTTTGATGAGATGAAATATTTGACATTCCTAGATTCTACATTTCGGCCTGCTCTAATTCTGTTCAGTATGTTAGACTTCACCCAATACTGATGTCTATACTGCTTTACCATTACAAGCAGCTAACAGAATGCATTTCAGAAGTTGAGCAGATAGAGACTAAGTCAATAACATTAGGAAGAAGGGATTGACAAAGAAGAATACTTGTCGCTGCAACAACAGTCGAGACTATCAGAATTCTAAAGTTCTCTCTAGGTGAAGTAAAAAAGTTAGCGAAATTCATATTATATTTTCTCTCTCTTCTCTCTTATGATTTCAAATGCTTCATACCCAAAGATTCCAACATAGCGGGCTTTACAATCTGCGCAGATTGGGATAAGGCGTCTAGGAGCTATGAAATCAGAATTGTGTCTACATATGTGGCAAGCATAGTATATGCACCTCACCATTTCGTGGATGCTGGTGATAATATCATGTTCTTCTGTTGCTTCTCTCTTCTTATTTACCACTCAAAATAAAATAAAAAATAAAAAATAAAATAAATAAGAAGAAATTAACTTAGTCTTGGTCTTTGGTTCTGAATACATGACGCGCGAGCCTGATGGCTGGCAGGTCAAATTCCAAATTCTTTCGTGAAGATTAGTTTTTCCCTTAAAATACCACAGAGCATTTAAGAGTTTATATGACAGTGATAGAACATTAGTAACAAATTCATATAAACTAGTTTTATCGCTTTTTGAAGCGGTGAAAATAATAACAACGTCATCAAAATCCCCTACAGTAATCACTAGTCTTGCACTGTGTGTATTTCTAGTGGTGGGGGGGTGCGTTGATTGCTATGCCAATTATCCCAACTATGGGACAGGCGGATGCTAGCACCGCGACCAACAATAATAATAACAACAACACTACATCTGCGACATCCCTTACTCCTAACCAAATTGCAGCCGGTGGACCCATTCCTCCTAACTGGACAATGGCATTAGAAGAGGCAGAAAGCGCGGCAACAGTAGAGAACCCTCCCTTTTTCCCAACGGTTACTCCTGCCGAGCACTTTAACGGTGAACGTCAAGATTACTTCCCCTGTGCCCAGTTCCCAGGGTCAATGACAGAACCCAACAACGTGTATGCTTACCAATCTTCAGATGTGTACACTACTCCATTTAGCTTGGCAACACGCGGTATCAACGAGCTGTACATCTATGGAGGAGGAACCGGTGATGCGACACCACCCTCACTCCAAACATATGTTGCCCGTGTGGAACCTGGTACCCTCAAAGAGGTCTGGCGCACGTACCTAAATAACGCAAACATTACAAACTAGCTGCACGTATCAGGCGGAGTCTATGCAATGGCTGATGGCAGCCTCGCAGCAATGGCCGATCACACCTTGTACAAGCTTAATGCTACTACTGGAGCAGTAGAGGCGGCTGTCGACATTCCAACTGGTGACAACCCCCCAGAAGATAGCGCGTTCAACGGTTTCTCCGCGTTCTCAGATGGTACTCTTGTCTTGAAATCACTTAACCGACCAGTAGGATGTGAACTGAACGGTTATACCGCTGCAGCTTTTCTGTGCCCTGGCGCCCCTGCTTCCGCTAATCCTTCAGTCTTATCAGTAGTCGACTCAAGGACGTGGGAAGTACTTGACTCGGTTCAAGGTGAAGAGAACTCCATAAGACGCGTTAGTGCCGTGCAGTTCAATGGCAAGAACTATGCCTACTTCGCAGGTTCAGAGAATGTATACCGGTACGAGTGGGATGGCATGAATATCACCCCTGATGAGAGTTGGGGCCCCGTGCCATATGTGAAGCCCGGTCAGACGACTGCTGGTGCGCTCGTCCTCACGGATAATTTCGTCCTTCTGAGTACAAACGGGAACCCTACTAATGTGCCAATGACTGTCATGGCCATCTCACATGCTAACTCGAGCAACGTCGTTTCACTCGACCCATTCCCCCTCGAGCCCGGACAGCAGAGTACATACTTTGCCCATGGTGCATTTGACCCAGACAACAACCTATTCTACGTTATGGAAGCCGGTCCACACAAGGCTGCAGCCATCAACGTTGACCCACAAACTGGCAACATGACAGTCGCATGGATGGTGGATCAGTGGAGCCAAAGCTACATCACGCTCTTAGGTCCAGCTGACAAGCGAGTCTTTGTCAACACAAACATGGCATCCAATGTGACGCAGAATTGGATTGAATTGCGTCCCGGACCTGAAGGAGCCAACTACGTTGAACAGATCCAGTGGCGAGACGCAACCACGGGCGAGTTACTTGCTGCCTCTGACTTCTTCTCCCCTACTGCTCCAGCGGCTACAGTGCCTGTTGGCTACGGCGGCCTCATCTACAATCTTCTAAACACTGGTCAAATCATGGCCTTGCAGGTATCGCCCCAAGCTAATACGACCTCCACCAACGCCGCACCCAGCCCGAATTCGACATCATCTCCAGGGTCGAATTTAACATCTACCACTACTACCTCTGGAGATGGTGGTTGATGATTGGTTAACAATGAGTCTCTCTGCTGCTCCCGCTGAATAGTAGACTCAGCGGGGGCTTTGCTATATTCTTATTTATTAACTTACGCTATTATAGTATAACCCAACCTAACCTTACCATATCTTTTTTGACACATCAGAATCTAGAATTTGACTCTAAGCTTGATGTAGTCATATTCTTTGCAAGATATAAGATAGAAAATATTCTTTGGGTTTGCATCCGATGTGACATTCTTTATTTGATAATAAAAAACACTATTGATAGAGAGCTTAGCTTATAGTCGCTAGTCATATTGATTGATGATGATTATTAGTATGACGCTTTGATCTGGAATTTGCGTGATATAAAAGGACTCGATGGGTCGACAAAACGCCACTCCTTGTCCACTGCTCGAGTAATGCCGATCCTTGGCGTAGTGACAATACGCTTGGGCCTCTCACCAAACTCGATATAAATCTCTGATTCAGAATTGGTCATATCAGTTCCATTGAGCGATGATGTGATATTGAGAGCCTGTGTGAGCTTGCCAGGGCCAGAGGTGAGTGAAAAAATGTCATCGACTGGCCGGAACTGCCTCATCAATTCGACGCCTTCTACCGGCTCAATCCCCCGAATCAGGACTGCGCCTGCCTCTACCTTGCTTCTTCTTGCAGAGACATTTAAACAAAAGTGGTTGCCGTAGGTGAAATACACGTAGGCCCTTCCAACGTCGCCAAACATGATTTTATTTCTGCCTGTTGGACCAACATATGCATGGCTTGCAAGGTCATCACTATAGCCGTATGCCTCTGTCTCCACGATTATGCCAGCGAGCCGAAACTGTTTATTGTTATTGTTTCTTATCGTGCGGACAAGCTTCATACCAATAAGATCTTTTGCCACGACTTCAGTAGGCCGCTGGTAAAACTGGCTGTTCTGGCAGCTCATAAATAATCCTCCAATGACGCTTCACTCTCTTCTTCTTCCTTATTGATTTCTGCAGCCAGCTTTTTCAGATCGGCTTCCAGTACAGAAAGAAGGCCTTTGTTGTAAATAACAGCTGCTGGGTGGAAAGTCAAAAAGTACTTTTGGCCTGCCCTCTCCATTATCTTACCTCTACTTGCAGTTATCGAACTACCACCCAAGAGCGAAGAATATGCAGTCTTGCCAAGTATACAGATTACTTTGGGCTTGATCAATGCAATCTGCCTGTCAAGATACGGTCTGCAAGCCGTCAGCTCGTCTTCTTTCGGCACCCTATTGTTTGGAGGCCGGCACTTGACCATGTTTGTAATGAACACCTGCGACCTTTCGATACCTGCTTTTTTCAGCAGGTCGTCAAGGATTCGACCAGCGGCTCCTACAAATGGCCTGCCCTCTTTGTCTTCGCTATGACCTGGCGCCTCTCCTATGAACATTATCTTGGCAGAAAGCTGACCTTCGCCTGGCACAGCATTCTTCCTTGTCCGTGCCAGCTTGCAGAGAGGGCAACCTCTTACATCAGCAGCAATCTTTTCAAGTGAGTCATCATGCTTTTGTGCCGCCATAGCACGTCATCATCATCATCTTCTCCAAGAACGTGTATATCTTAAAAAGCATGCATACTTTTCCTTTTTTTTACTAATCCTATTACTATAAGTATAATTCCGACAATAATGCCATAAAGAGAATAGACATATGAATTGGTTATGATAAAGCAGTTCCTCTCCATTTGTTCTAAGCGCTCTGAAGTTAAAACAGACCTGTCAACTTGCACAAGGTCTGACAGGCACTTGACGCCCTGAAAGTTGAGGTAAATAGCAGCTGCTCCACTTGCAGCGAGTGTTATTGTTCCAATGTATATGTACTTTTTATACTGTTTGGGCGAGCGTATAGTAGCATACGGCAGCACCTACTACTTATACCCTGATGTCTCTGGTTGAGAGAGAATTCTAAAAACAACGAAAAAAGCCACCCATAGAGAAGGGCTGGCAGGAGTTGTATCATCATTCTTTTTCTTAGTACTATGTGTAACTAACAAAAGGTAAAACGTGCTGCAAGGATCCACTGCTGCCAAACATGAAACAATTGGTTTTAGAGCCATCACCAGCCTGGGACAAGGAGGTGCATTTGCAGACCTTGTCATACATTGTTATGAGCAACATAATGTAGCACCAAAAACAAGACGGTCTTATCTTACGATTATGGTTTATCTCCCCCTCTATATTTGGGTCATGACAAACGCTTTGCAGAGATGACAAGGCAAGGACATCTTTTCCTATCTCAACAGTTTGAAGAATGATAGCCGCAGTAGCAGTAGCAGCAGCAATGACACCGTTTACAAAAGTTGAAAGAACACCTATAATCTGCATGCAAGTGTCATTGCTATGTTTTACAAATGGTGTACACAAACCGACTTAAAGCGCAAAGAGCGACAGCTTCCACCCATTTTGAGAGGCCTATAGGCAAGCTTTGCTCTTCTTCTTCTAACGGCAGCAGCAACAGGAATAGTTTCGATTACGTAGAATACGACTTGGTTGGACTATGTAATTACCCTAGTATAAGATATGCCATGAACCCCCAGTCGAGGCCTGATAAAGTCTTAACTTCGTATGGACAGGTTGAACCAATTGCAAATCTAAATCCTCGACATCAAAAGTTCTTCTTGTTCATGCCGAAGCGAATAGTCAGATTCTTCACTGAAATCATCATCATCAGCATCATACGCTCGTGATGATGCTGATGGTCATCGTCGTTGTCGTCATTCGAAGCAGATGCCTCTTTGCTCTTCAAATAATATGTGTATGTTGCATTATATGCCTTTACTACTATCTTGTTGTCCTTCATTTCTGTCGTCAGGATCACTATCGTAATCAAGCTTTTCGTCGATCTTTTTCTGGAGCTGTTTGTAGTGCTTGTACTTTTTAGTCCATTTTGAAAGCACGAACCACTGCCTAATGCCTATCCCTATCCCGAAGAGAATGGTACCAATTACAACAGCCTGAACTATTCTAAATGCAGGGCTGTCCGGAGGGCCACCACCAGAACGGTCGAACTGCTGCTGCGGCGGACCTTCACCATTCTCAAATATCGTCTCTCCAATCAATGCGAAGGTGATGATATGCGTTACCGGCAATACGATGACGATAGAAATTATCATCAGGATAACCATCTTTTTGGTCTTGTTCAGGTGGTGGACTATCTCGTCCATTATCCTAAAGATATTTTCTACAGGCTTGTCCTTGATTGGATCTGCCACTAACTAAAAACTCCACTCCTGCTCATTATAAGGAATGCAGTAACTATGTTACCTGTAGTCATCATCATCATCATCATGATTTGTTTTCTCCCTCGACCCCCCTTGGAAACAATACCTCATATGGCTCCAGTATCTCTTGAAGAATTTCTCTTCCCTTTTCTGAAACCTTGTACTTGATTATCGTCTTGTTGCCCCATGACTCTTCAAACCTTGCTATCAAGCCCTTATCGACCATGTCATTTATTATCGTCCTATGCTTTACATTATTTAGACCGCAGTAACTCATTAGCTTGGTCTGGTTAAGCTCTCCATATTCTGACAGCTTTAGTATCACATCCTTCCTGATGTAGACCCTGTCGCGGTATTCGTGAACCATTTTAACCAGGAGGTCTTTTGGGCTTGAACATTGCATGTTTGATTAAGATTGATGAATAGCGAAAGCCTCTGACGCATTGCTGCATACCTGTAGTCATTAGCACCATGGTGCACCCTTTCTAAAATGGCTTAGGGATGGAGCCATAGATTAAGGGTGTGGTAACTATGTTAAGTGTCAATAGTGAACAATAGTTAAAATGATTCATTCCGAAGTCAGCCCCATGACAAATTCAAAATTACGATTGGCAGTGGGGCTGGCCGCGGCAACACTTGCTTTGGTTCTGACAGTTGTTGCAGGCGGTCCAGCGGTACTGCAGTGAGCAGGACTTGCAATGGTGTTCATCATAAGCGCTATTGTACTAGCGACAGCAGCATTTGTTGTGTCATGGAAGCAGAAGTCATTTCTGGTAGCGGGATTGCTGGCTGCAAGCGGCATCATCCTCATGATGCCCGGCCTGATAGCTACAGGGTACCTAGCAGTGATTGTGTTTCTGGGTCCTATCCTAGGAGTCATCTTCGGGCTAATCATATTCAGGCTTGGGGTTGCAAAGGGCATAAAAACAGCAAGTACGGCAGTGGTAGCCGCTAGATGGTGATATACAACAATGGTTAAAATTAACGCCAGCAGAGAGATCTCGGCACCTCTTGACCAAGTATGGGACATCATCTCCAACACGGATGGTGAACCACGATATTGGCTAGGTCTGAATGCTGTCTACAACGTCAGCAAGAAAGGCAACGTAATCGAAAGAGAGGTAACAGTAAGCCTTAGAGACTTAAAAGGCCGCCAGACCGTAGCACTGTATCCCAAGAAATCGATAGAACTAGTGATTACTGAAGGGCCAATGGTAGGTACGAGGATTATCACACTAATCCCATCTAGCGATAACGAAAAAACAACAACAAGAGTCAATGTATCCTGGGATGTCAAGATGTCTGATAACATTCCTCTATTGTTTAGAGGTATAGTAAGAGAACGAATTGCAGAAGCAACCGAGGAGGCTCTAGATAGAATTGGCAGGGCAGTCCAATAGTAGTGTTGCAGTACATACGGGCAAGCACGGGATAACAGGTCTAGCGATCCACTTGGCCGGATTTGCGCTTGGATTCATCGGCATAGGGCTAGTGTTGGGAGGAGTCATCGACATAGAATCAGGCATCACGGTACTAGTGCCTTTTGCAGACTTGCTGTACGGCCTTGGCCTTGTCATTATCGTTGCAGTCGCGGCCAGAGCCGGCGTCCCAATGAAGTATTTGCTTATAGTAGGTGCAGTAATTGGTATAGGCCTCTTTTACAAGTCAGCACCCCATGAGATTCACATAGCTTCTGGCACTGGGTTCGGGCTTGTCCATCCAGCTCACATCATGTTGGGAACCATCCTGATAACCATATCCGTAGCATCGCTTGCAGTAATGGCAATTCGCTATGACAGATCCAAGGGATTCGGATGATCTTGCAAGCTATAATACATGTGAAACTTTGTTGGCGCTGTCTTGTACAAAAGGCAGGATTTTTCAGGTGACCGGAGGCTATTGCTTGAGCTGCTGGCAAGAAGAGACACATCCAAATATTTGAATGGCAGCAGCATTACGCTACCTAATATCACCCACTAGCCAAACTTAGTAACATGACTGATGACTTTTTGAGGTTGTAATCTGCTTAGGGAACACAAAGACGGAGAGCAGAAGAAAGAATAAGAAGCTTATAGCCGTCTCATGTAATATTTTATAAGTACTTTGCAATCGTCGGCAAGCCTATTTCCTTCCAGATCTGATCTGGCGGATTATGTCAAGTACATCGTCAGCATCCTCCGCCTCTGGATTAATCTCTAGATACGAGTTCAGAACTTTTAAGGCTTCTGAAGCTTCTCCCTTTTTAAGAAGTACGATCCCCTTGTCCCTTACTGCGTCAGGGTTGTACCGATCAATGGCAAGCACCATTTCATTTGCAATATTGTACCTGTCCATGTCCTGTGTTTCGTAGTAGCTTCCTTTCAGATTGTTCAGCATCCTTATCACAACTTGGGCTGCTGTTGCTTTCTCTACAAGAGCATGGGTAAGAGGAATGTTCTGTTGTGGATACGCCTGATCAATCAATGCTTTAAGTGAATAGTCGTCCATTATCCTACCTCCATTAAACGGATCGACGATGATCTCACCACTGTTGTCCTCGAGGATATGCTTGATCAAAAAATGGCCGGGAAAGTTCACAGGGTACATCTTAAAGTTCACCGAGCGGGCAACTCTGATGTAAAGTATGCAAAGTGTAATAGGGATCCCTCTTTTGCGTTCGACTACTATGTTGAGGTAGCTATTGAGTGGATTGTAATAGTCATCAGTATTTGCCTTGAATTTTTGCACGTCAAAGAGATGATCGTTTATCTTTTCTATTATCTGGGTTGGCCGCGAGGGCATATTGCCGCCCTTTTTAAGTATCCGTGCTACGTCCTGTCCCATTGCATCTATCGAGGACAAGAGCGCAGAGACATCGAGGCTAGGGTAAGCAAGTATCCTTGCAAGGTGCAGAGCATACTCGGCCAGCCTATCGGTATCATCAGACGATGTGATGTACGTGACGACGCTACTTCTCCAATCTTGAATCAAGGAATTGATATCGGCGGCCAATTGTCTTCTCAAGTGGCTGGGACATATTTATGTCAATCATAGAAGTTCGGATTGTAAATCCGATAATAAAAGACCTTATCATAAAATTTTCCTTTTACGTTATTATTTTCAATTTCATAATGAACCAAAATATATTCTAGTTAACAAAAATTAAGATAAATGCTTTTATTCAAACTTTCCAGCCTTCAATCCTATGACAGACGGTAAAACGAAGAGTATTCTTGATAGAAAAATCTGCATTCTGGGTCTCGCTGCTATAATAGCGACGCTGGCGACCATTAATTTCTCTGGCATTGCTTTTGCCTATACACCTGGCGACCCCGCCGAGGTATACTCCTTATGGGAAACAGATGAGGACGGGAACCCTATAGTAGACGAGGAAGGAAATCTAGTACCTGCACCAATTGATACTGGTGACCATGCATGGATGTTGACTGCCTCTGCACTGGTCCTTATGATGACTCCTGCAGGGCTAGCGATGTTCTATGGCGGTCTGTCAAGGCAAAAGAACTCTGTGAACACACTTCATATGGTATTCATTACTACTGGAGTTATTGCAGTGCAGTGGGCGCTGTGGGGATACAGTCTTGCCTTTGGACCTGATGCGGGAGGATATGGATTCATAGGAACCTTCGATTGGGCCGGACTGCAGTATGTACTCCATGATGTGCCTTCAAACCAGTATGCTATCACAATACCGCATACAACCTTCATGGTATTCCAAATGATGTTTGCCATTATTACACCTGCTCTAATCGTAGCATCAGTAGCAGAGAGGATGAAGTTCAGCGCGTTTATTATATTCATAGTCATCTGGGCAACATTTGTCTATGACTTTGCCGCCCATTGGACATGGCAAATTGCGGCACCTGACAACTATGGAAAAAACCCTGACTACTGTGGGTTTGGATGGACAGGCTGTCTGGGATCACTTGACTTTGCGGGCGGAACAGTCATCCATATCACCTCTGGTTGGTCCGGTCTTGTAGTCGCTCTCATGCTTGGACGCAGGCTGGGATATGGCAAGATCCCAATGGAGCCACACAACATATCACTTGTTGTCTTAGGTGCAGCGCTACTGTGGGTCGGTTGGTTTGGTTTCAACGCAGGTTCAGCTGGTGCAGCAGCGACCAACGCCAGCAGTGCATTTGTTGCAACGCAAATTGCTACAGGCATGGCTGCAGTAACATGGGCTCTGGTATCATGGGCGCACACTGGAAGGCCTTCGACAGTTGGTGCAGCTACTGGCGCAGTAGCCGGGCTTGTGGCTATCACACCAGCATCTGGATTTGTGTCACCAATGTCCGCGCTAATCATAGGCATTTTGGCAGGGATTGTTGGCTATGCTACAATAATGTTCAAGAATAAGAGGAAGTGGGATGATGCACTTGATACATGGGCTGTGCATGGCATGTGTGGCCTTGCAGGCGCTCTGCTGACAGGCATATTTGCAGAACAGAGGTTCACATCATGGGGAGACAACGGCCTTGCCTTTGGCAACCCTATGCAGTTGTACGAAAACGCGGTAGGCGCATTTGCTGCACTTGCATGGGCGATGGGCATCACTGCACTCATTATCAAGATAATGGATATAGTGTGGCCAGGCGGCATAAGAGTCACTCCAAAGGAAGAAGAGATCGGTCTGGACCTTGTACAGCATGGCGAAAGGGCATATGTGACCGGATAGGACAGGTATTACATCTCTTTTTCTTCTTCCTTTTTTTATGCCTGCCATCTCTATAGTCGCGAAAACGCGTTGGATTTACAAGTGACAGGCTTTCGCTGTCAAAGCCGGTGCCAACCTCGTTAGAAGATTAATATTTTATATGTATTACCATTAGTAGTTGCTTTCAGTATGAGTGCTCGCCAGATTTCTGTCGGCTAGACGTGGAATTTTGAATGGCTATGGGATCTTCTCGTGTAGGACGATATGTCTAAAAAATAGCAGAACATGCAAGAAAGCTCCCGACTCTCCACGCAGGCATGGCATCAAGCAATCTTTGATCCCGGATCTTAAGATTGGTGCCTGAAATGCTACTGTTCTAATCCTCAGCGACTCAGCAGCTCACGCCTTGACTACTGTGAGCCCTGTACTGGGTGTTAGAGCAAAACACACACCATCTCACTGGAAGCAGCAGCATGCTGCTCACGATTTCAGGTCCTAATTGATTTTTCGCGCAATAAACGAAAGTTTGTCCAACTATGCCGTTTAGATCAATATTATGGCGCGACTGTCAAGTCCAAGAAGCCAGCCATATGCATACATGTAACTGATCTTATCAAAGTTAGCTATAAACGTAATTGTGTTCCTGCTGGCAGCCCGTAAATCCGTCATATGGTGAAATCTAACTGTTGCTTTCCATTTCATTTAAGTTATATAGGAATCATGCATTAAGATTATATATGAGCATACGTTTGGTGCTGATACCCTTGGAGTCTCAACAGCAAAAGGAAGCTGAGATTATAAGCGAAGTTCTCCTCAAGGCAGCCAGCGAGCCAGAATTCAGAAACGAGCTGATCAAAGATCCGGACATAATTTTGGAGCAGTATGACGTTTCACCAGAAGCCAAGCTGATCATCCGAAGAAGCATTATAGATCTAACGCAGTAGCTCAGCAATTTAGAACTCTAATCAATTCTAGCCAATAAGACCAGCGAGCTGACTTCTTTCTTATTGGCCGGTAGAATTGTTTAGATTCATTTGTGCACATTCCTATGATTGAAGAAAGCTTCTGTAGTGGGTTTCGCTAGTGTTGATTTTTTGGATTTTTCACTAGTGCATTTGGTGTTCTGCCAGCTATAACCCGAAAAATTATCATAAAAACAACAATGACCAATCAATGAGATTGACACAAGCATAACTGGCAGTATGACTACAAACAACATCACCACAATCGCCAATGCGACAATATTGAAAATACAACAATAATGACAATCCAACAAAAACACAACGCCCCATACTATGATACATATCGATGTTACAGAATGTTCCAGCCTGAGCTGAGTAACTTCATTTAGTCGAACAACTCGATAGTGTAACCTTCAGACCCTGTGACTGCATTTATCTTTGGTACTCTGAATGTCTCTAGGAATGAGAGACAGATAGACAGACACACATATGCATGGACAGCGTAATACACCGTCCATGGATGAGGAATAAGTGTGATCCTCATCTTGCTTGCGACAGAGGTCACTGAACATCACTTCAAGGGACAGCTAATATGTCGAATTACCCACCTACTTCTTCACAGAGGAAAATGGCTAGGAATTTATCCGGAATGTCAGTAGCACTCAGACATCAGGTAATGCAACAAGCGGCAATATGATAGATGGGATGGTAATAGTACCCAAACCTGTAGGAACCGCACCGATTGCGGCTTTTTAGATAACCTGACTGAAGGAATATAGGAGTTGTTTGATCTCGTTGCCGAGATAGATGATGATGATAAGAAAAGCTATGCTATGCTGGCAAAAAAATAGTAAAGGAAAATAGATTGGCTACCCTGTCCTGACAAGCCTTCTGCCTGTGTACCACCTATAGATAAAGTATCCCGCGGCAATTATTGCTATTGCTATTACAAGCGGCCAAAGCAGGTATATTACTATAGCAGCCACTATCACAAGGACTGCGATAACCACCCAGTCAAGCGCTCTTAACGGTCTTGCCATGATAAGGGCGATTAGCCAACATTGCTATTCAGCATTTGTAACGATAGTTATTAAGTATTTATCACCATTTTTTACCTACAACTTGTCTTGTGTGATAGTAAAGATACTGCTGAGCATATCCTGCATACTTGCCAAAATACTTTCTTGCGCCATCCGATAGCTGCTCATACTGATGGGGAGCAATCTTATCATGGAATCTGCTTTTGTGAAGCCAGCTATAATGGCTAGCAAGCGCTCTTGCGATCCACACATCGATTGGAAATGCATCAAGCTTTTCTAGTGAAAACAAAAGCACGCAGTCGGCTATCTTGTTCCCGATTCCATAGACTTGCAGCAATTCTTTTTTTGATTCGTAATAGCTTGCTTTCTTTAGTAAATCAAAATCAAGTCGTCCACTTGCGATGGCCTCAGCTGCAGCCTTTATCGCCTTTGTCCTGTATCCAAGGCCGCAGCCCCGTAGCTCATCTACACTTGCCTTGTTGATATCTGCAGCGGAAGGGAATGTAAAGAAGTCTATTCCATCAACTTTTGTACGCCTGCCAAACTTTTTTGCCATTTTATAAAGCATCCTTCGAATCATAGGTATGTTGGTATTGCTTGCACAAACAAATGAGATTAGGCACTGGTGAGGCTCCTGCCTTATGAGGCGCAGGCCAGGATACGCCTTAACAAGTCTGCGTACAAGTGGATCCTGCGATATTTCTTCAAATATCTCCTTGATATCGTCGTCAAGTCTGAATATTTTTTGGTCGCAAGACTTGTCTTCTGGGAAGGAAGAAAATTCAATACAGTCGTCAGACTGTGTGAATCTGATAACTTGGTCTCCATGTATACCATACCATGAATTCTTGTGTTTTTCCCAAAGAAAGACCTGTCCGCTGTTTATGCTGATGACAGGATCAAAGCTAGAAAAGAGCGTCTGCAATTCTGGTATATAAGCTCCACGTTCTTATTGAACTTTTTCTAGAAGTACATGATTCTAGCGTTGGCCAGAAATGGCTCACAATATAAATTGTTCCGTCTTGGCATTTCTGCACTGTTCTCTGGATTTTTCTAATTATCATCACACGCAATTTTGTTTTAGGTGGACAAGCAGCCTAGGTAACATTAAATAAATGATGCTTGTGTTTGCTAATGCGCATGAGTTCTAGCGATTCCACAGATCCTATGGAAGGTTTCAAAAAAGCGATTACAAAGGGAAGTGAGGCACAGAAGGACTTTATCCGGCAGTTTTCTAACATTCAGCAAGATGCCATGCAGAACTACTTTGCAGTTCTCCAGAGTCTGACATTCCATAATGCAATGTTCAAGACTACCGTACAGAGCGGAGGCAGGATTTCTATTCCCGAGGCTGAAAGGCAGGCACTCAACATAGAAGATGGAGATCTTGTGCAGGTGATCGTGGTACCCATAGAGCGGCGACGCAAAGGATCCATGCAGAAGGAGACCTGATTATTG
>DASUUX010000097.1:0-9522 GCA_036373855.1 Nitrososphaera sp. | reverse complement strand
ATAAGACCTTCGAGCCACCATCTATCCCCAAGTCGGAGCATTACTTGGTTCACTACAGCCTTTTTCTGTATTGATTCTCTCTGACCAGTGCCATCACCCTATAGTTAACAGGAAGGGTTATCGCCCAGCAAGTTAACAGAGTCTATTATTCGACACTGGTGAAAATTCGGGTCAAAAGCGATTGCTGTTGAAAAGCGGGTCATGGAGTGTTGAATTAGGGTGAAGGCAAGTCCGTCGGTATGAAACTTGAGTTTCGCTTAGACTATTGTGACGTTCACTTATCTAGAACCATGCATTACAGCAAAAAAGCATTGGAACAGATAGAGAATCCACTAGAATACGCCCAAGCCATAGATCCCGAAAACAAGTACACCGTCACTTGGAGAGAACTTCGACGCCGCAGCAAAAACACAGGGTTTTCTATGTCATCCGATAAACAGCACATAGTGAGCAATACTTGTAGCCAAGGTCATACAAGCTTTCATTGTAGCCTTCAACACCTTCACGCAAGCACAGGTTGCGGCAAACCACACGCCCAGCTCTAGTGGGTTTCTATTAACAGAGCTGACATCGAAGGGGGTCTAGACCACTAGTGTTTAGTGAAATCCCATGCGGAGTAATAAAGAGGCGTTAGTTCTATCAGTGCCGACTCGCTGCTGCCTGCGGCATCTAGCATCTGCTTTGCAGTAGGATCTTCGGTGCTCCCGATATATTTCAGAACCATTTTTCGTACTATCGCAACATTATACTTGGGATCTTCAGAAATCTGAGCCTTAGCTTTCCCCCTCGCGCATCGCATGGGAAAAGCGTCTTCGTCTAGATTGAAGTAGACTATGTTCTTTCGGCGAATGTTTGCGACCTTTTGAGAGCTCTTGCCCGAAATAACAAAGATTTTATCGTCGTCTGGATCATGGTAATACCAGACAGGTTGAATTATCGGATCTCCATTTTTGTCAATTGTTGCAATCTGAAGGTTAATTTTGCTTCCTAGGAATTCCCTGACTTTTTGCTCGTTCATCGGAGAACCCACAGTTGATGTTTGGATAATCTTCATCACGTATCAAAGGGAATGGCGATAATTATTTGTTTATTCTGCTTAAAATATGAACTATTGACCATTACGACTTGAGGATTTCGGTCTGTGTAACTAATCTTTCTGTGTACTCTATTCCATTGCATTCTCCTTTCCTTCTCCGGTGGTGGTAAGGATAGCTTATGTGCTATTAGTGCCTGCAAAGGGGCTAGATGCGTCTGATGTTGTAAGAAAGCCGCTATTAACAACATCAAGATCCAGCCTACAATGCCAATGAAAAAGAGTTTCTTAACAATGTATGCATCAATTCAATGTCCTGACAGTGAAACCTGATAGCTTATCGATGTACTCTCCTTTCCATTCTAACATTGCAAGCAAAATTCTTTCAATCAGGGCTAAGATATTTTGAGAATATGTCCATGCCTTTCCTTTCTTATCCATACCCGTGTGCATGAATTTACCTCTAAAAGAAACTATCTTGTGTAGGACTTTCTCATCAAATTCCACACGAAACTTTGATATCAAATATTTTGTTTTAATTTCATCCCCAATTTCCTTATATGCAACGGCTGCAGCTAAAGCACGTATAAGGTCTGCAGGGAGACTCTGATCGCGATCGTTCAAGACACGTTTTATGTCTTCTTCTCTCGCGGGGACAGAACCCTCATTCTTGAGCTCGTCGCCATGTTGTTTAGCATATTCAGGAGCATTGCTCGCAAGGCAGTTTAATCCTACATACCCTATAGTAAATCTGTTCTCGCTGCTGTGGGCTCTAGGTGTAGATATATAATATTCAATTACATACCTCAAATGAAAAGTACTCTCTAATTCTACATACTTTGGATAAGTAGTTTCAAGAAATCTTTTCAATTGACAGTTGTCTCCATCACGAACATCAATTAGATAATAAGCCTTCTTGAATGGAATTGTAAAATATGGTAATAAGGTTGTGGAAATTAGCTGACCATCTTTAAGAATATCCTTGAAAAGGCGTGTCACCAAGTTCATAGTAGCAAAAGTCAAAAGATAGCAAACTTTCTCCAGAGTATATTCGATCTGCCGTAGTTCAGAATATTTTGTTTCAGCAATAACATTCGCTGTTACATCAATTCCTGTGGTATCCCTTAATTGTTTGATTTTTTGCCAGTAGTCGTCGACATGAGAAAATGTAAATGTACGGTTATCAACATTGATCCTAAAGCTATCTTGGTATTGTTCTGCAACACCTTTTTCACATCCTGCAAATTGCAAATTTGTTAGCCCCCATGTCGCTTTAACCGAATCGTCTTGGTTGACAGATTTAAAATCAATTTTCACCTCTTTAATAATAATAAATGTCATATGAGCTTTCATTATCCATTTTCCATGTGATGGCACCGGTGTTAAGTTGCCCGTTACGTCCCAGATCTTAGAAATGTAATTTTGGATGTGTTGTTCTTTTTCTCCCAAACGATCTAAATCTACAATGTATTTAATATTCTGGTCATCATGAGATCGGGATTTATGACCATTACACGTCATTTCATCTAAGAATGCCTCTTCAATGTGCACTTTTCCTCCGTTGCTAGTTTGACCATTAAATGAGGCTTTGGACACATCAGATTGATCCTCCTCAAGTTGCTTAATTCCGATTCGTGCAATTTCAACTGTAATAGGAACGTCGCATTCAAGACTTAGGTCCCCTGATGGATACAAAGTTAACTTGAATTCGCAATCTGTAGGTCCTCCAGCTTCAAATTGCAATTGACCAGTGCCATCATAATTTCGTAATTCAGAAAGAGTTGATGATGATATGAGATTATTGATAAAAAGATGTCTTATAAAAAGTGTAACCGCTCGAAATCTTCATCGTATATACTCTTTGCGGGTCATCATTACAACAATTAAAAACGGCAGCAGCGATGCATCCTCATTAATCCCTTAGTAAATTGTATGGCGCAAAGGGGCACTCGATTGCTTTATGCGCTAAACCACCACATCTGGTGCACTTCACTCGATTGACTGCATTTGCTGCACTAAGTGAAGCTGACGTGAAAACTGGCTTACGTCTTTGTTGTTGCATCTCCCATACTTGCATGTCTGAAGGTAGGCGTAGAATTGCGTTCATGGCATCTACATCCTCCCGTTTCATATCCTCTATGTTCTTATCTTTGTAAATATTCAATCTAATTTTCACCTCACTCTATATCCACTAATACCATTTTTGTTCTTCTGTTGAGCCAATTCTTCTTTGTATTCTTTTTTTAATTTCGCCAATTCCAAGTAAGGAAACTCTGACTCCATCGTCTTTAGTTCATCCCACATTTTGTTTAGGAAATATCTTGGCTCAGCCTCTAATGCTATGTTTAACTGTCTCCAAAGTGTTTCATTACCCCAAGCATGCTCAATTCTCTTCTCTAAATCGATAGCAGCTTTTTAATTTCAGTTTGTAGTCTATTCTTATAGCGCCTGCTCGGTCTTCAGTCATATATAAGAACTATGACGGCGAAAATGAGACAAAATGAGACTAATTTGTACTCAGACCCCTAAGGTTCACCTAGTGCATCAAATTCCTTTTATATACGAGCGTGCAACCATTACTTTGAGAGTCAAAAAGTGGCGACAGTAGTAACAACAGCATCTGAAAGAAAAAAGAGGTTAAAGTTAAAGCGTATAGTTGTTTCGGAACATAACTATATTGCACTCAAGAAGCTAGGGCAAGCAGGCGATTCATTTAATGATGTGATCTCTAGGTTAATACGAATGCATAGGAACCATCAAGAGAAGCAGCAACAGCAAGAGAGGGATGAAGAGAATAATAGTAGTACTAGCAGCGGCGAAGTTCTTTTTCCTAGGACTATTTCTGAATTACTCGAGCAGGATAGGCAGCGGGTAGCGAATATGCTGGGTTGGAGGACAAGGAACAGCAAAAACAATCAAACAAACAAGCAAGAAAGTAACAACCCAAAAGATGTGCCGTGAAGAAGAGTCTAGTCGAAGAAGTAAAGGAGCCAGATCCTCAGAAAGATGGCTCTTCTGGTACCACTTATGGAGCGACACAGGAAGAATGATTGAGGTACCAGACCTTAACATTAAAAACAGGAGCCAGAACGTCCCCACCATAATTCATGGTCAAAGCAGAATGAGGTGTATGGCTACACTGAGATATGCTCCTAACATATGGAAACATTTAGCGTTCTTTTTGCTCTTCTTCTAACGCTTGCAGCATCTTTGCTGTGGGAATAGGTCCCTCTTTTCTATCCCACGCGTAAATCTTTAGCTCCTTTTCCTTTCCCATGAAAACTTTGATGAGATTTGATGTGTTTGCTTGAAGTATTTTCATTTGGGCTTTTATCTCTTCACGTTCCCTTTTTCCTTCTTCAGCTTCTCTTGCAGCTGCTTCAATCTCTTTTTCTTTTTGAGCTAGTTTTCCTTTAATATCATAATTTTCTTCTCTACTTTTTTCTGTCAGTTCTGCCACTTGCTTTTGTAAAGTCGAGTTGTCGTAATTGATCGTTAGTAGGTCTACGGCTTTCAAATAATCCTCTAAAACTTCGTCCTCTCGTGGTCTCCAGTAAAATTCTGATATTCCCAAATCATGACCCATTGTTAGTTCTACATTAATGGGTTTCATATTCTGCTCTGCACGACTCTTGTAGAATTTCCGATATCCGTGGGCTCCTTTCCATTCATGACGTTTTACTCCTGCTGGTAAAGTATGGCGAATGCCTTGCTCCCATAAAGCGCGATCTAATAATCTCTTTATTGCAATACTTTGCAGCTTCTTTGGATTTGTTGCAAGACCCCATTTAGCTCCATAGTTCATGTTTGTTGTCTGCCACAAGTCACGCATAACCCAAGACTCTCCACTTATCTTCTCACCATAAGAAACACGAAAATCCATCCAGTCTTTAAGGGCATTATAAGCCTCTGGAGTTATGAAGGTGTAATATTCTTCTGGTTCTTCAGCATAAACTAACAATTTAGCTGCCACAATTTCACCTTTTTCATTGGTTATGGGAGAAACATGTTTCCAACGCAGATAGTCCCAAGATCCTAATCTAAATCCTCCAGAAGCCATAGCATAGACTATCGGTTTGATTCGCCTGTCAGGATATTCAACTAGTTTACGTATCTCTTCTAGTGTAGGAGCTCTATCACTGGATGAATTCTTTACTCTTGGCAATCCTTTTGATATCCTCTTCCAATTTATGGTTGTCAAATCATTCATTTCGCAAAAAAGTCTGGCAGCCCTATAGTAATTCTTGAGAGTGCCTGCAGCAAGTTCTTTACATCTAACTCTTTGTTTATGAAAATCAAGGAAGACGATGATGCTATCCTGAGACCATTGAATGTCCTGTCTTGATTTGTCCAAAAAGCCTCTCGCCTGCTCTTCTAATGTTCCAGATAACCCAAGAAAATCAAATAACATCTTTAACCTCTTTGGATATTGTCTTCTCGCCTCAGTAGATTTTAAGGCATACATAAATGAGTATACTGGGCTTTGTTGTCTTATTGAGCCGCTTTCCTCTTTTTCCTTCCTCTCTGTTACGGATTGCAAATCTGCCAGTCTATATCATATAGAAAGCGGGTGGTAATAAAGGGACAACTTTGATGCGGGTTCGGTGGGATTCGGACCCACGACATTTTAACCCAGCAAAATGTACTGACTGGTTAAGAGCCAGACGCTCTACCTGGCTGAGCTACGAACCCACAAAAAATTTGCAAACTAAAGCGGTATTTAAATTAAACTAGCTAACCGCGATTCATAAGCATGCTAGGAGATGCAGATTAATTTTTCTGTCGGGAAATGTCAAATAAGAGCACTGAGACACCTTTGCTATCGCACCAAGATAGGATGAGATAATTATTGGCCATCACTTGGTAGTTATTTATTTATCGATCCACAGTTGTTCCAAGACCAGGTTCTCAAATGTATAACTATAGTTCTAGCAGAACTACCAACTTCATGTTCGACTGGAAACGCGTGTATATATGACAAAAATAAGAGGCTAAACGGTTCTAGCCGTCTGCGGTTGTTGTTGTTGTTGTTGTTGACCGCGCTGGATTATCTTGACGATAGCCTCAGAGACTGAACAGTTAAATCGTTCCTTTTCTTTCAGGATTTGCCGGTAGGCATCAAGCGTGATATACACCGGTATCGAGCCGGTGCCTTCAAGCAATGCCTTGACCCTGAGTAAACCGTTTTCCATTCCCCTTTCAGCAATCTTCTTGAGCTTGACTTTATCCATAAAGCTGCCAAGAGGCCCCATAGGCATATCGTAATCTACTGTCATGCTGGTCTTGCTTTTGTTCTGATCTAGCTCTTCAAATTCGACTGTAATCTGCCAGCTCTTGAATGGGCCCTCAATCATCTTAGCTACAATCTTGCGCATAGGCACATAATCGATAGTCTCGCAGTCCCACTCAAGCTTTTTACCATCAAAATCTCCACTTATCCTGAAAATAGTGCCAACCCCAAAACCGTTCTTGACTTCAACTGGAATTACATTGAGGCCCATATTCTCTGGGAACTGGTCAGCCATATGCTCTGGCCTTGCAAAATAAGTAAATACCTCGCTGATTGGGGCGTTAATTTCTATACTCTTGTGAATAACAGTCATTGCAGAAGAAGAAAGCTGGCGCACTGAATTTAAAGGTTTTGAAAAGGAAAAAAGGCTGGTTTAATTTAAGCCAGCGGGTTGCCTGCGACTATTTCTTCAAGGCACTTTATAACATCCTGTTTTGTAACAGGTATTGGGTTATTGTCAAGATGTCCGCGGTCAGGCATGATATCGTCTGCTGCTTGATCGAGTGGCTTTTTTAGTTTGATAGGCTCAAAGTTGAGCTTTTGGCATATTCTCTTAAAGCGTTCGTAATATGTCGACTTGTTGAACTTGTGGGCAACTGTCGTACAGGAGGATAGGGCATAGCCGTGAGGTATGCCTTCATTTGAAAACGCGTATGAAAGCGCATGTCCCAGCGTCGTCGATGCGTTGCCAAAACCAATGCCCGATAGCATCGCACCGTAGGGTAGAAGGTGATGTTTGTCATTGATTATCCCATCTTCAAGTATGTCAAACGCTTCCTTGCAGAAAAACTTCGTGAACGGGTTTGCAAGCTTGCTATCGTATGCTTCAGAGGCTTGGGCTGCGGCATCGCAAGCAGAGTTTCTCATAATATTGAACGGGGTGCCAGGCAAAAAGTATGGATCTACAATTGCTGCATCGGCAAGAAAAGCTTCATCTTGAAGGAGCTTTTTCTTGTGGCTAAAGCTAATTACTGCATATGTAGTCATTTCTGCGCCTGTTCCAAATGTCGTCGGGATCAATATCTTGGGCTTGCCTGTTAGCTTGCCGAGATATTTGCAGACGTCCATTGAGCTTCCGCCACCTAGGCCAATGTAGCAGGAGATGTCCTTAGTCTCATACTCCCTTTGTATCGCCTCAACAGTTTCAATTGCGGGGTCAGGCGTTACCTTGTCATACACCTCATAGCCCTTGATTCCCATGTAATCCAACCATTTATTATAAATGTCTGGAGTAGTTGTGGTAATCACAAGGGCATTATTTGGATAGGGGAATTCTTTTGCAGCGTTTTCGCCAAACATTATCTTCTTTGGCATCATTACTTTCCAAGCCATCAGGTTTGGGTTTCTCTTCATGGTGTTTTATGTCTTACTAGCTAAGGTGAAACTTTTGCTATGATAATTATTGATTGGTTGCTTACTAGGTTTGCTCTTTTAGCTGGGCGGTTAATTGGTGCTTTTCAATCCTCATAAGGTAGACAATCCCAATGACTGTAAAGACTTCGATGCTCTTGGCAAGGATCCCAGCAAAGTCGATATCTTCTGGCTCGTCGTTTGGAGAAAGCGGGGGTGGTAAGATTACAGAGTACGCATATAGCCCAAGAAGGATGCCTGTTCCAATGAGCCCAAATAGATTGACGGCTAATTTCTTTTGGTAGTATTTATGGGCAGACTCGTTTGCACCCGGTCCGGCCAACGTCAAAAGCGTGTACAACACACCATAAACTATCTGCATACCAGCTGCAACTAAAAGAAATATGCTGTATTCAAGACGCAGCAACGCATGCTCTGCGTAAACGGCAAGATGCACAACACCACCAGCTATTGCGGCTAGCATTATCATATACCTTATCGTATCCCTCCTCACGCTCCCCTGATACCTGCCACTTTTTATTGTCCTTCTGTAATTCCAGGCTAGCACTCCGCCAAACACCGAAAGAGGCAAGCTGATTGAGATTAACATCATCGCATTCCATATAGTGCCAAAATTCTTGGTGATTGATACATTAAAGATAACTCTATCGCAGTTGCAGCCCGTACTACTTGATAGTGTTGTCCGCGGCGGATCAATGCTATTGGGGTTGATGGGATTGCCCTCTTTTGCAACACTGAGCACTATCTGATAGCTACCAACTTCAGGAAAGTTGTAAAAAACTTGAAAGTCACCTATTTCCTGCATTGTCCAAGGCCAAGCCTCAAGACGCTCGCCTGTTGCGGCAGAATAGATCTCAGCCATAGTATGGATATTGTATGTGTCTCGACCATCATGGTCCTGAACGCTGAACATGACAGCAACAGGCTCGTTTGGGCCGGCATATTCGGGCTCTAGTGCTTCATAGGCGTAGTACGGGCCCACGTACCCCCCTCTATTGTTGTAATGGGCAAGGTGGTCAAAATGGGCATACGCTGGGACAAGGGAGGAAAGTGGTAATAAGACTATGACAGACATTGCAACAACTAGTAGTCGTCGATGCATCGAGACTATGTTGTAATATCTACATCTGTCTGTATAAATCATTGCTCTGCAATTATTAGTAGTAGTTAGTTGTTGTTGTTGTCCTTGGTGGCAGAAAGATTCGACGATATTGTAGTTGTCCTGATTCTCTGATTGTCGATTTTAAATGCATAGAGCATAGTCATGAGCACCATGGAAAAAAGCACAAGCCCGAGCCCAAGGTGGGAAGTCACCAATATTGCGTGAAGCCGCTCAACTATCACTATTGCCCCTAGACTTATCTGCCCTATCACTGTGCCAGCAGCTATTATTGATGCTATTTTCATACCACTCGGGGCATCTTTTGATTTTAGTGTAAAAGCCATTGTAGCAATTACAAGCATGCCTGTTGTAGCGGCAACGGACCTATGAATATATTCGATGATAAAGTCTTCATGAGGCACGAGACCCTGTGGGCATAGAGGCCAGTCAGGACAGGTGAGTCCCACGCCGGAAGCGCTCACATACCCCCCAATAAATATCAGGGAAAAAAGGACTGCAAGAGTAGTAAATGAGAGAGCTTTGAGTAAGTACATATTATATTTACAGTCTCTCTCACTGTATGGTTATCTTCCCTGTCATGTATGGATGCACTATGCAGTAATAGTCGTACTGGCCTGGGGCAACTTGTGCAAGAGACAGCGTGGCGGATTCACCGGCATTAATTAAGCTTGTATCAAACAACTGTGCAGACTCGGGATCTTGAGG
>DASUUX010000096.1:0-8758 GCA_036373855.1 Nitrososphaera sp. | reverse complement strand
AAACTTCAAAATTGGGACCCAACATGTTGATGGCAAAGAATGAAGATCGAGATCCAGTCATTTTATACTTGCCATATTAGTTATAGATTGCTATTGGTCTAGATGTGCTAGCTGACATCGCGATATTGACTATTAGTCCACTACATACAAATAACAACGATGTTGGTTGTATTACCTAGGTCTGCGTAGCATTGGAGCTATTGAAGGCGATGTTCCTATCTGAATCGTGCCAAGTAAATCAAATCCATGTCGTTTATAGAGCGAAATATTCCTTGGATTTGATGATTCGAGATAAGCTAAGTGGTTGTCGCGATCCACCTGGATAAGTGTGTGTTGCAATAACGCTGAGCCAAATCCTTTATTTTGTTGAGACGGGTCGACACCCATAAGTGGCAAATACCAATGAGGCTCATTTGGGTGATAGCGTCCCATATGTTCGAAGACTGTAACGACATCCTTTTGAATCTGATCAGAAACTGTGCGCTGTAGTAGCGCAGTTAGCGCGTTTTCGTCTGGGTGAACATTAGGTGGAAGCCACAGCGCCGCGCCGACGTAGCCATCAACGTAGTAGGCGCTTCCGTGCGCAAACGCATTGCCACCAAACGCCCTGACAAAGCTAGGAAAATGCAGGAGGAACTGCTGCGAATTAGGCCACACCCAGCGCGCAGCAGGATCCGCCGAATTCGCCCGTACCAAGACATCAATGATAGATGCCTCGTCTACTGCGTCAGCGGTCTTGATTATCGGCTTTGTCAAAGTCTTCTCCTTTTTCTGGATTGTTTTCGGGCTATAAAAGCAATTCTCCTTGATGTACGTCTAGTGCATTGATCCCCATTAAAGAATGCTTAATGCTATATCTTCTTACCGAAATACTTTGAAACGAATGACTGTTTGCCGACTTATTATTAAAAACAAGAGCCAGAGGCTTAGAGAAAAACCTTCAGTAACTAGACTCGATGAACGTGGAGATAGTCTAGCAACAAAATTAAGCATTGACCCCATTTTTTGAACGATTTTTTATTTTAGGCGGGCCCAGAGGGTTCCGGCAGAAAAACTTCAAAAATTGGACACAATGAATCAGTAGCATAGAGTGAAGATCGGATCCAATTATTTCATATGCTCTTCGTATTATAGATTGCTACTGATATATCAGAGCAGCAGAATATGCCTCCAATTATGGATTCCTATTAGCTATCTGGACGGGAGAGGAACCAAAATTCTTTCTACACATGTACGCTCAAGAGGATTTAGGTCTTGCATGTAAAGGGGTTCAATAAACCTCCGCTCAAGGGTTGTGATTATAAAATCAACTTGGAGTTATATCCTTCAGGAATTAGATCAAAGAACTTTTTTAGTTTTCCAAAAATCTTAAAAGCTCATGAATGACTTTAGGATTCATGGCACGGATAGAGGAGAAGACGATTCCAAACTGGTTTTTCAATACTTCCTTGAAGCATTCTAAAGATTCACACCATGCTTATTTTGCTTAGAATGCTACACCTTTTCCATTGAGTGCTTCGAATGTATGTGGGACTATCAGTGTGCCCTCAAAGTTGAAGGCTTCAATTATATGCCAAACTCGCTTCTCATATGCGCCCAATGCGCCAAAAATGTTGCATAAAATATTGTATAGTCGTACAGCTACAAATGTGCTGAAAACATACATAAACATACATGAATGCTAGGCTTTCACTCCAACAAATTCTGTTGATTGTTGCTGCCGCCTTATCATATCTTCTACAAGTTCTTCGTATAACTTAAGTCTTGGAAAGACATCTAGCAATATACTTATATCTGATTGCTTGACGCCTTCCCTTCCACCTGCCCATTTTTGTATTTCTTGGCTTTTTGAAATGCTGGACAGAATTAATGCAAAATGATCTATATCAGGAGCAAAATTAGGGTCGAAAAATAGAAGCTGATCCCTGAGATATTCTGCTATCTGCAATCTTGTCTTGTCCTTCACTGCAGAATTGATGTTGTTGCTTCTATTTTCGTAAAAAATCAACAAATCTGCAGGTATTATGCCTTCAGCGGCTCTCATATTCACATCCGCCAAAAGATATACTGCAGCATCTTTTTCTAATGCTTCAACTCTTCTTTTCACTGTTTTTGATGAGATCTTCAATTCCTTTGAAATGGCCCGATAAGGCTTCCAAGGATCCTCTTGTAGACTACCTATTATCTTCCAATCAGACTCTGTCAATTTTGCTCCATACTCTGTAAAGAGTTTTGGCATTTTGTTCATATAGGTAGCTTTTGTTATTTTCATTAACCTATCAATATCGTGATCAAGGTCTTTGGCATCCCTGTAATACAATATTACGATCAGTTTCGGCTCCAGATGATTGCACAAAAAGGCCATATTGGGAAATGATGAAGAGATCTTTTGCATCATCTCATCCTTGTCTGAGTTATCGTGCAAAAAAATCTGCAGATTTGCAGTCTTCAATCCAAAGATGGCAGGATTTACTGCAATGTACCAACGCCTTATGACTCCTTGCTCTTGTAGCTTTCTTATTCTGTTTCTAATCGCATGTTGGTCTATTTTTATGCTCTTTGCGAGTGAGCGAAAGGATCTTCTAATGTGCGCTTTTCTTGGAGGCATTATGAAGTCTGTAAGAAACTCTTTCATGATTTTGATATCTATCTTGTCCATTTGCATGATAGATCCCTAATTGTAATCGTAGATCTTTGATATAAAGATGAAGAAGGATATGATGTCCAAATTGCGGTTCTAATGTCCGCTCATAGTTAAGAACAGGATTCACATAAGTATAGTCATGGAAAAAACTATGTCGGAAGACCAAAAAAATAGTGAGGAAGAACAAAACAAGGCAATAATTCGACAGTACTTTGAGCTTCACAGTCAAAAGGATTTGCAAAAAATCGAAAAGCTATGGCCCCCTAATCATCGCTTTTACTTTTCAGGCATGTCACCAATGGATTGGAACGGACACAAACAATTTCTGACTACCCTTTTCAATGCATTCCCAGACATTCATTTTGCTATTGAAGATATCTTGGCGAAAGGTAATAAAGTAGCATTTCGGTTGGCTCTTACTGGCACTCACAAAGGAGTGTTTCAAGGAATACCACCAACAGGCAAGAAGATCTCATTTGGTGGTACAGGGATTGCAACTATTGTTGATAGCAAGGTGGAAGAGAATAGGGCACACGCAGATATAATGGGACTTATGCAGCAGTTAGGAGCTGTACCTCATGCTACTGCCAATGCCGATTAGCATAATAACAATCTTGCAACAGTACGGCTATGATGCAATAAGTAACAACCAAAGAGAAATAACAAACTTGCCTTCTATTTTGGAAAATGCGATGATAAAGCTTGCAACTACTTTATGATCTCATCTTTTTTGATTCCTGCGCTAAGTACTGAACGATATTTCAGCTAATATCCCCAAAAACAAGTAGTAGCATCACCTTCAGTAGATGTCAGCATAAGGGGGACATCACAACATTTGACCACCTAGATCTCAACGCCCAACTTCAACACTCAAACGCACTGCTGGGTCTGAGTTAAAGGCATGTACCAAGGCATCAATGACAGTCGCTTAGTCTGATGCAGCAGCAATCTTCATTATCGGCTCTATCATGATCCTCTCCTTCTTTCTAGATCGCCGGTGGGCTATAGAATAAATCCTTCTTGATGTTCTCCTATTGCATCGATCCGCATTAAAACATGCTTAATGCTATATCTTCTTACCCGAATAGTTTGAGAGAGGTCATGTTGGGAATCATATTGCTAAAAACATGGGCCCAGAGGGACTCGGCAGAAAAAACTTCAAAATTTGGACTCAATAGACAGATGGGCCCCATTATTGTTATGCAGTGTATACATTTCCTATGGGTTATAAATTGTTAGTAGCGTAGTGCATAACACCTGATAAAATAAAAGGGGAGGATCCATTCGTTAGGCTATGTCGCAGACGTGACGCAACAGGCAGCAGCCGATGACTTCTATCCGGGCTACGCGCGAGCATTCACCGAAATTGGCAAGGAGCGAGAGTGGCGTCCAGTCACGCGCACTGGCTTTGATGCGCTGCGAGTCCTACTGACAATACGTTTTTGATTTGTCATGCTCTCATCATCTCACTCCTTTGCCAAGATACGCTTTGACATGTGGTCTGTATAGGTAGTAAATGATTACTGCGCTTATGATAATGCCGAGTGTCCTACCGCCATTACTGGGAATAATAGCAACAATAATTGCGTACCACACTATGCTAATAATTGACAAGACTAGAGCGGCAGTCCAAGCCCATTGTCGAGCTTTCCCGAGCTTCCCCCAACTCCCCTGTATCGGTGCGCCAATGGAATTAAGTGAAGGGCGACTACGCAGTTCTCTGACCCGTTGGCTCACCGGTTGACAAAATAAAAAAGTTTGTGGTGAATGATTCTGCCAAGTGTTGGGGAATCAAAAAGTACGAACTTTATCGATGCTTAATTTGGGTCAGAGGATATATTTCCGCACTCACAAGATCGCATTCTTTTGCAACGCTGCTCCTTTGTTTCCGAGCTGTAGTAGTTCGATAAATTTCTCTGGATAGCTAAATTGCTCAGTGGGAAAATCGATCCGGGCGCTTGCAATTCCTGGCTGCGCCTTTGCCCATTCTAGGATTCTCGGAACATCTCCCATCGTGGGCGCGTTTAGCATAATGGAGCCGTGGTCTGGGTCATAAAACACGCCCCAAAGGTAGCTCGATTCGAAGTGAGTGAGCATGGCGTGGTCGACAGAGCTCTTTGCTCCATTGCAATAGGTGTAGGACAGGTAGACCGGGATAAGTCCGGCAATACCATATATGTTAAGACTGGGAAAAGTAAAGATAGTATTCTCTTGTCGTAATCTGTCTGTTCGATTTCTAACCGTCCTTGTCGAGAGTCCGAGCTCCTTTGCGACCGAGGCCGAGGATTTGCGTGCGTCTTTTGAAAGGGCCTCAATTATTTTCACGTCTGTCTCAGTCAGAAGTTTGGTCCGGCTTAATGGGAGGGGCATGCGAGATTGAGTTATCCGCTCAGCGTTTGTAATTCGGGAGATCAGTTCGACGGCGCGGGAACGAGATTCGTTGGTGCTATACATGCTCAGAATCCTCAAAGCCCTGCCAAAGAAATTCAATATCATGATGACGCCGTCAACAAGCTTGAGCTTGCGAATCATGTCGGCCTTTTCCGACTCTGGCTGAACATCCACCACCACATCAAGTACACTACGGCCGAAGAAAGAAGGGTTGACAATAAGATGCCAATCCGACAATGCGCCCGCCTTCTGCAATCTCTTGTAACGATAATTCACTGTCATGTCATCTGCTCTGATACGTGCTGCGATAGCTCTGAGCGATAACCTTACCTCTACGCTGGACGGAGAGGCTCTGCTTTCGGAAATCAAGGCCCGTAAGATTTTCACATCGAGCGCGTCCACGAAGACATTTCTCCTTGAAATGAATCAAGGGAGATGTTGTATTAATTCCTGTCGGGTACTTTGCCTAAACCATTTAGGCTAGCGTTTAACTGCAGAAATCCCCAAGGAATGCTATGCAAAAAAATGAAACTGCAAAAAGTGCAAAAGAAAATGTGACGCAGTTCATGCAGGCAATGGAACGAAAAGACTGGAAGACTGTTAGAAACCATATAAGCGATAACATATCGGTCCTAGCACCCGGGCCTGCTAAACCAATCACTTTTCACCAAGCTGAGACCTACATGTACTATCTGGAACACGCGACAGGTCCCCCACCGGAGATCAAGAAGGTGATCGCGGATGGCAACGATGTCTGTGTTACATTGGAAGTAACTTATCCCGAGCCGCCACAGCCAGTGACGGCCCTTGTATGCGGATTATTCCATGTGAATGATGATGGGAAAATAGGTTCGATAAGGTTCGTCCTAGATCCAAGAGAGTTGTTCCAGAAGTTAGGCTACTGACATGACTACAGTGTCTGATGCAAAAAGTCCGGAACAGGACAGTCAAGTCAGGCAGGGGCGCGCTTGGATGCTACATCGCGAGCGCCGGCACGCCCAAGCCTTACAGGCTAGCGGAAATAGGTTGAATAGAATAGTTTTGGCGGGCCGTCGGTATACAAATTCATCACCACATGCAAATCATTCCGCGATGACCCTTACGGGGCTGTCGCCATGACCGTTGTCTCTGACGGTCGTCCAAGGTTTATTTTCGGTAGCATATGGTCCGGCAGGTTCATAATAGCCGCCATAGTTCAAGGCGCGGTAATCACAGGGCTAACGCTGGCCTTTGTAGCTGCACAGATACTAATCTCTGGAACAAACATCATAGAATTCCTGTCGCTGTCATTTGAGGGTCCGGCAAAATGGATCTTCCTCGGGTACATCTTTTACATGATACTGGTTGTGGCGATAGCTGTAAGTGCTGTGTTTTACAGTCACTTTGAAGTCGGCATGGGCAGACAGATTCGGGGTTTCAGGTCTGTCCTTGCATGGGTACATCCTGCAGGCATGAACGTTGGCGGCGCAGCCACTACAATCATCATGATATTTGCCGGTCTAGCAGGTTCAGGCGTATTAGGCATCATAGTGGGCGGAAGTGATACGCTACAGGAAAATACTGCAATAATGGATCAATTCATCGCTCCAATTGCAATATTTACAGGAGTGCTGAGCATAGGAGTAATTTCAGGCGGACTGGTATTCGTCATGTCGTACTTGAGGAAGCTTCCATATAGTCAAATGAGAATATGAGAAACAAGAAAATAGATCTAAATGAAGAATTACGTAAAGTATCCTGTGACATCTTAGTCATTGGCAGGGGCGGAGCTGGCCTAAGGGCCGCGATAGGGGCTCACGATTCCGGAGCAGATGTCTTGATAATCAGCAAAAGCAAGAAAGGCGATCCCCACACTGTTCTTGCCACAGGCGGAATAAATGGCGCATTGGCCACGATGAATCCTAATGATAGTTGGATGATACACGCGGCAGACACGTTAAAAGAAGGATGCTTTCTTGCCGATTCCTGAAAATGTCGGATCCTAATTTTTTACTGGCGTTTGGTGCTTTTACACTGTAAACAATAGACATTGGAAGGCATGGACTAATGGAGTTTCAGAACAAACTCCACATATACTGTGTGTCTCTATACCAATTCGCTTGATTTTGCATCAAAAGGCAGGTTAGGCGCAAGAATAGTTCTCCTTTAACGCTTTAACACTTATCTTAAAACGCAAGGTTTATCGTTCACTATAATGACAATACAGAACAAGTGATTGTGTACACTCATGAGTTGCTTGACTTGCGGCGTCTAAAAGGATACTAGTATTTCTTGATTCGTACCTGGTTATTCCTACCTAGTAGTTGCTTATTATGTCCGCCTGCTAGGTCTAGTATATTATGAGATTGTGAAATGTAGATTCAATCGCTAGTAATCTGTCAACCTTTCTCTTGCATTTGACGATCTTCTTCAGCGCAAACCCTCTCGAAGTCTGTCTTATGCTTGGCGATAAACTGGTACGCCCGGGCATAGCCTCTTCTTGGGCTGCTCCTAAGCATTGAGTCCACTTTTTGAACTTTTTTTATTTTAGGCGGGCCCAGAGGGTTCCGGTAGAAAAAACTTCAAGATTTGGACTCAATTCAACTAGAACACGGGGTCAATGGTTTCCATGCCGATAGCGGTTCTAAAAGTGGACCCAACTATATCAAATGGACTCGGAGTTAAAGGCTTTCTCATGTGGGACCATCGGGATTGAGTCCTTCAATTTCTGGGATTCTAATTGCGAGAAGCTAGTGCCCAGTCCAAATAAAGGATTCTTTACATACGGATAGAAAGACATTATATACTATAATACACCACAACTTGCTTTGAGTTTATAAATCGTTGCAAATCAACACAATCTTACCTTTGACTGAGCCGCTGGCCAGTAATTCTTGAGCCTCTGCAGCCTGATTCAGATGCATTCTTGCTGCAACGATAGGTTTTATCTTTCCTTGCTTTAGTAAATTCAATAATAAAATTAAGTCTTCTTGGAACCAATCTGGCTTTAGCCTTTTTAGCATTTGTATGCTATACAAGATAAATTTTCTCTTGTCAGGAATCAGGTTCGAGGTAAACATCATCATGTAATTTCCGATGTCTATAGGTGAAAATGATCCACCATAAGCGACTAATCTACCGCCGCTACGAAGAAGCTCGTATGAGGACTTTAGAGATTTTGTTCCAAAGCCGTCGAATACAACATCTACGCCCCGTTCGCCCTCATCATCATCATGACTCGTAAGTTTCATAATCTCTTGAAATAAATCTACTGACTTGTAATCTATGGGAATACCACCTAAACTGGATACAATATCATGTTTTTCATACGATGCTGTTCCATACATTTTTTTCAGGTTAGAAAGCTTACCCAATTGGAGTAGGGCTGTGCCAACACCTCCAGCAGCATTGCCGTGAATTAATATGGTTTCACCAGATTTTATGTCAGCACAACGGTGGAGCATCTGATAAGCAGTGGTATAATTCAATATCAAACTAACATCCTCATCAGGATCAAGTCCAGGGGGAACTGGTACCAGCTCATCTGATGGCAGAATTATATATTCTGCATAGCCTCCAACTATTGGTAAAGCTGCGACCAACTGACCTGTTTGCCATGTTGATACTTTGTCTCCTAATTTGTCAACAACGCCAACAACATCCCATCCTAGAGTAAATGGTGTTCTCCGATTCATAGATTCCGGATGAGCCCCTTCTCGCATAAGAATATCTGCAACGGATACT
>DASUUX010000095.1:0-4613 GCA_036373855.1 Nitrososphaera sp. | reverse complement strand
TGTTGGCGAAGATGTTGTTGTTTGATTTCCTCCTCCTTCTCCAGCTGTGGTGGTAGCATTTGCAGTCATAGTAGCATTTGTGGCTGTAGTAGTAGTAGCGTTGCCCTCCGCCGTAGCATCAGTACCGCCTCCACCCATTGTCGTTGTTGCATTGGTAGTGGCGTTCTGACCGCCTCCTCCTCCTACTGCCATTTGTGTTGGATCACAAGCAGACTGTGCACCGGTGGCACCAGGCAATTGCTGCCCTACCGTAATGACTGTTTGAGCAGTGCCACTCTGAGTGGTATCAAATGGTGGGTCTATCCCAGTTCCAATGATTGTCACTACAAAATTAAAGCTTCCTGTAGTGTCAAACGTCACAGTTTGCTCATCAGATCCAGAATGTGTGTGAAGGTCTGTCATTGACTGAACTGTCTCACCATTATTTTGATCTATTATTTCAAAGTTGTAATTTACATGCGGTATAGAGTCACCTGAAGAGGGGTCCTGGAAATCAAGCGTGAATTCTGTATCCTGGCCCGGCTCTATCTCTGTCGGCTCCCAGCTAATTAGCACATTTACAGATTGGTTGTCTGTTGTCGCAGTTACCGGTTGGGGGATTGTTGTTGTTGCGGCGGTGGTGGCTAGGGCTGGAGCTGTCATAGTTGATGCAGCCATTATTATTATTGTCAGTGTAAAGACAGTAGCAGCTAGTATGGTACGGTTGTTCTTCTTTTTGTCATTATTGAGATGTATCATATCTCTGACTGCCAAGCACGAATACTATGAATAAAAGAGTTCCCTTGATAGAGAGGGAGGGAAGTATCGACATAAAAATTGGGGTCATTGACGTTGATATTGACTCTATTATTGGCGTCAAGTGACTTGACAAACTGTTCCACTACCATATGAGGGGGATTAATCTACCACTCACATACAAGGCACAATGTTATTACATATTATTACACTGTAATGCACAAATTATCTTGGCATTATATATATACAATCATACTGACTGAACAAATGAAAATGTGGATTTGCCATGAAAGAATATGATCTAATCTCCATAGGAACGGGGTCGGCGATGCACGTTGTTGATGCGATGCTCCAAAGAAATCCAAATCTAAAGGTAGCAGTCATAGACAAAGATGAGCCGGGAGGAATTTGCCTCACACGAGGATGCATACCATCAAAGATTCTTCTCTACCCTGCAGAGATGATAAGTACAATAGAAAGGGCAAATGAATTTGGGATTGACGTTCAGTTACACAAGATCAACTTTAATCAGGTCATGGAAAGGATGAGGCATCACATTAACGAAGAGACAGAAATGATAAGAAATGGGCTTTCAGAATCGCCGAATATCGATTACTATCGCGAAGTTGTAGAGTTTATAGAACCATACACCTTGAAAGCTGGCAACAATATTGTGATAAGGGCAAAGATGATCTTTCTTTGCACAGGCTCAAAACCAATAATTCCGCCGATAAAGGGCCTTGAAGATATAACATACCACACAAGCGACACCATCCTTGCAATGGATAGGTTGCCGGAGAGCATCGCAGTTGTCGGAGGAGGATATATCGCTGCTGAATATGGCCACTTCTTTTCAAGCATGGGGTCAAACGTCACAATAGTTGGCCGAAACAAGCAGTTCCTTCCTAATGAAGAGCCGGAAATATCTGCGCTAGCAAAGCGAGAGCTAGGGAAGCACATGACAATTATCACGAATAACGAAGTAATTGAAGTTAGCGAAGTGGGACCAGCCGTCGACAATAACATCATCAACAACAATAATAATAAGGATAAGCAGAAACCGAAGAAGACCCTGACTATTCAGGAAAGAACTACCGGTCAAAGAATGATGGTAAGGGCTGAAGAAGTATTAATTGCTGCCGGAAGAGGTCCTAACACAGACATACTTCATCCAGAGAGGGCAGGGATAAGGACTGATGAAAACGGATGGATAGTTGTTAGTGAGTACCTAGAGACATCGCAGCCAAACATCTGGGCTTTTGGTGATGCAAACGGTGCATATCCATTCAAACACAAGGCAAACTACGAGGCTGAACTTGTATACTATAATGCTGTCCTAAAAAAGGGGGAGGAAAAGAAGGTGAAAAAAGACTATCATGCTGTACCTCATGCTGTTTTTGCATATCCTGAAATAGCTGCTGTGGGTCTTGGTGAAAGGGAAGCCTTGGCAAAGTATGGCGAAAATAACATACTTTTTGGCATTGGAAGATACGAAGACACTGCAAAAGGAACAGCCATGGGCATAAAGGATCATTTCGTTAAAGTTATTGTGAAGGCTGGAGAGCTAGAAATCATCGGTGCTCATATTATCGGACCATATGCATCTGTGCTCATTCAGGAGATAATCAATGTCATGTATACGCAGCACGAGCGCACTTTGAAGCCTATATTAAGTGCCATGCACATACATCCTGCTCTTAGCGAAGTAGTCCAGAGAAGCGTTTCTTCACTTATGCCTCCACAACAGTACCACCACCTGATTGCAGAGCACTATGGGCTTTCAAGTGGATAGAGAAAAACCCTTTGTCTCTGTCCTCCTATCGAGCATGAGATCTATCATACAAGAAATGGCATCTAAACGAGAAGTCAAAGAAGTTTTGCTATTGATAGCCCAATTGTGAAAGTGTACCTGACATTGAATTGCCACCCACTGCAATTCTTTTTAGTCTTTTTGCGTACACTTCATATGATATAATATGCCTGAATCTCAATCAAAAGATAAACCGTTGATACAGGATTCAGAGTATAATGTCATACATCAACTTGAGAAAAAGGCTGATTTTCTATATTCGGCTATGGAAAAGTATATCCGAGATGCAGAAAAAGACAACAAGCCGGAACTTGTAAAGCTGTGGAACACGATAAAGGAAGACGAGCAAAAGCATCTAAAGATGCTAAGGAAGGAGCTAATCAAACTGATAAGTGAAAACAAGTTTGGGTGAAAAGATTATGTGGAAGCTGCTAAACCTTTCTCAGTGGAATGCTTCGACCATTTGACAACTTGTAACTAAATCAAAGTTGGGAAATTTTTTACGAGTCAGGGCATATGAGCTTATTCCATTTGCCATAGAAAATTGTTGTCTAATGTGTATATTGCATACTACTCTGTATATGTTGTTGGTAGATGGCAGCAACACCAGGAAGCTATCGGTGCATGGCATGTGGTCTGGTATTTGACTCAGAAGAGGAAGCAAAACGTCATGAAGAGCAGCATCCAGGTATGGTTCGGAAAGCAACCGGCGAGACAGCGCCATCCTAGCAAAAGGAGTAACTGCTAAGAAAGGTTCTGCACATGATCTTATGCGAAGACCGGGACGAACTAGAGATCTGAAGCAATGGCTACTACTGACGCTGCAGCTATAATAGCAGTAGGCTTCACCTTTTGGAACACGGACAATGCATAAGAGTCCAGAGGGATTCGACAGAAAAAACCTTCGCACTATAGAGATACAATCTGGTTAGTAGTGAGCCTGTCGGTTCGCAGTGATGTCACTTCAAAAACAGGATTCTGTTCTTAATAATAAGAAAAGAGAGAGCTAAAAAGTTTTCTTAAGAAGTGGGTAGGGATTTGAATTCAGTGTCTTTGCATCAGGGTTCCTTCTTCTCATATAAGCCTGAATGATTTGCTGAGCTTTAGAGTTTTCTTTTGTTTTACCAGATTATTCTCTTATGCCCCTCAGACATCTGGATGAGTTTCTTGTTGCCAGCAGCTCAAGCAATAATTTCCTATGACCTGAAATATCTCGGTCACTATTGCTGAGCCCTTCTATTAAACCCGATATTTTCACAAAAGTTGAATTTGTCTTGTAGACTCGAATTGTCGCCATTCAAAATACACCCTCTTTATCTTTATTATCTCTAAACTATGATATATCTCCCTACCTATTTCGCTACAAAGCAATACGAAGATCCTTAAGGCTGATATGCTTGAGTAACATAATGTCAGAACAACAAAATGATAAATATATGTAAATCATGCGGCAAAGAAGAATTTCAAAACCTTACTGAGAGTGTGTATTATATTAAGTTCTGCCAGAGGCGTTTTGGAGTTTTGCTCAGATGATTGCTCCAAGAATTTTACCTTAATTCACAGTTATAAAATGAAAGAACGTAGGGAACATTATATGATGTTGTTATACATACTATTCAAATAGGACGGGGTACTAACATGCAATCAATCATGGAAAAGGTTAAGAAGAGAAAAAGAAGCTCAACTAAAAAGAGCGTAAATGCAAAATCAAGCTACCGAAGAAGGTCAGCTTAGATGATGTTTTGTGTATTCTAAATTGGAGCCAACAAAGGACAATTATACATATTGAACTAAAAAATAACATAAAAAATACTGCTGCATGCTAGATGCAAGGATTTGGTTGGTTATCAACCATCAAGATATAGTATTGAATAAGGAAAAGGAAACTAAAATTGTAGTATTCGTATTTTTGAGTATTGGTATAGAATGATAGAAGCACGTTTGTGAGTTTTCCATCGTACAAGCAATTTTTCTGTATAGGAAAAGTAAAATCTGGTTGTTTGCCATTCTATTCTATAATATGAGCTGCAGGCACTGGGCATGCAAGATGTCTGACAGTACGTGTGTA
>DASUUX010000094.1:0-6772 GCA_036373855.1 Nitrososphaera sp. | reverse complement strand
GGCGACGCCTCTTACTGCACCATCCGATCCTGGTTATGCATTGGACCTGCTTTATCATATGATGTTGCCTCTTATCACAATAGTGCTAGTTAGCTTTGGCTCATGGGCTTATATTGTACGCTATTTCGTAGTTGGGATCTTGGGAGAAGACTATATCATAGCCAAGAGGGCCGCAGGTATACCACAAAAGAAGATCCTATATTCCCATGCCCTAAAAAACGCTGCACCGCCGATCATTACTGTCGTAGCCTTGAGCCTCGCTAGCTCGTTTGGCGGTGCGATTACTGTAGAAGCAGTTTTTGGCTGGCCCGGAATGGGGAGCTTATACTATCAGGCAATAGGCTTTATGGACATACCCGTGATAATTGGACTGACCTATATATCCACACTCATTTTCATCTTCACAGTATTTCTCACTGACATACTCTACGCTTACTTTGATCCAAGGGTGAAGATCGCCTGACAGGGCCTGTAGAAGTTGTTTCTACATCAGATATTTTCAAGGGATTTAAGCACTCCAAGGGCGGCCTTGCAGGTGTTGCGATATTATTTGGACTTATCTTTATAACCATTTATGCAGTCGTAGCGATTCCGCTAGAATCCTTCACACAATGGAATAACCCAAACTTATGGATCAACCAACCCCAGTCGGCTATGCCTGTGTGGGTTAACATGCTGGGGCTGAATTTGCCAGAGCATTTGATCATGACCGCCAAGGATGCTGACAAGACCAGTCTTCTAGAAGGTGGCGTAAGGATCGAGAGCCATTCTTACAACTTCAATTTCAATTACGATTCTTATCCAAGTGATTTTATGGTTATTTATACTGCCAAATACGGCAGTATTCAACCAGCACTTCAGATCGATGTGATTAGGCCAGATGGTAATGAATTCCAGCTTTATTTTGCATCTCTTCCTCCACCTCAGAATGAGAGCAATGAGTTCTCTGCTAGGATTTTCTCTACAGATACACTTATTGCAGACAGTATTATTGGATACAGCAATCTTTTTGCATATACTGTAGATGCTACTAGGCCACAAGTTATGATTTTTTCTGACACAGAAGAAAATAAAGTGCTAAAAGGCACATATGTCATCCGCAACACCTTCTACCTGTTTGATCCAAGCGATACTGTTGTCGATTCCGGAGTGATATTGGGTGGCAAAGTCTATGGTACGATGGGCACAGACGACTTACGTCGCGATTTGGCTATTGGCCTACTATGGGGTGCACCTGTTGCACTTTTTATCGGTCTTACTGTGTCAGTGGCAGCAGTATTTATCGGCCTACTTTATGGTATTTTCGCCGGCTATAAAGGAAACCGAACGGACGAAGGTCTCATGCGCATAAATGACGTGTTTTATTCGCTTCCTACACTTCCCCTTCTCGTAATTTTGTCAGTAACCATAGGACGTAGCATATTTTTGATAACTGGATTTCTGGTAATATTTAGCTGGGTAGGAATGGCAAAGGTAAGCAGAAGCCTTGCGCTGCAGATAAAAAGTCTGCAATATATCGAAGCAGCAAAACTGATGGGTCAGTCAGACACAAAAATAATTTTCAAGCACATAATCCCGCAGTTACTGCCACTAACATTTGCGAGCATTGCCATTGCGGTTCCAAGTGCAATTCTAGGTGAGGCGGCGCTTTCTTTTCTAGGCCTTGGCGACCCATCAATTCCTACTTGGGGTCAAATCCTGCATGATGCCCACTCTTCTGGGGCAATGTCGCGGGGTCTTTGGTGGTGGATAGTGCCACCAGGCTTGATGATAGCAATAACAGGACTAGCGTTTGTACTTATTGGCAACGCTCTTGACAAGATAGTGAACGTTAGGTCCCGGAGAATATAATAACAATACAGTGTGGATGCCTCAGGATCTCATAATCTTCATCATGGGTGATGTATTTGTGCATGAGTGCGTGCATCTGTCTGCCTGTCTGAATATCTCTGTCTCGCACACAGATACACATACACACAATCAGCCGGCTCTTCCTGATACATTCCTCATCAGCATCCATATAGCAATTAGATGATCTATTGTATGAACTTAACTTTAGCTTTAGTTTTTACTTTAGCTTCTAGCCTTTAATCCTCACTATCTTGATTCTGTCAAGCACCTTCCAGTACTCTACATCCCTGCCCTGTACGTCGCCTTGGGCTATCCGGTCCTTTATCTCCTCCTCTACTGCAGTTGTTTCAAAGATTCATCATATCCAGTATTTGATGACATTCTGCGAGATCACATATGGGTTATATAACCCAAAAGACAAATCATCCTAAGTTTATAATAATTGAAAACTCCGATCTGCTCCTTTGATGCTAAGTCTGGCGTGCTTTGCAGAAAGTGCGAAGCGAAACTGAAGTCAGGAAGCATAACGCAAGATGACGTTGATGCCGCGAAAAAGCTGATTGGTTTGGCGGATCGCAATCAGGAAATCAACAAGTTTACACTTATCCGGGGTACAAGAGTGCATGGAGATTTTGTACTGGTACTCCGTGGCCCTGATGTAAGCGTGCTGCGGGGTAACAAAGAACTTGCCAGCAAGATTGAAAAAGAAATGGGACAGAAGGTCTGGTTTGTTGAAACCGAGGCATCTGATAGGCGATTCATTGAAAGCCTATTTCACCCCGCTAAAGTGTTGTCAGTCAACTTCTTCTGGCTTCCTGAAGCCAACAAGCTTACTAAGGTCATAGTTGCCGACGACGCAAAAAATGTGCCAGTCAATATAGAGAAACTGCAAAAGATCGCAAAGGCTGTCAGGAACATCGAGCTGCTGGTAGAGTTTAAGAATAATCAAAAGAGGATCTAAGAAAAATGACGCTGAACGACATCAAAAGGACTCATTATGCACGCCAAGTTGACGGTACTCTTGTTGGGCAGCAGGTAAGGGTGGGGGGATGGATAGAGGACATCCGCGACATTGGTAAACTTGCTTTCGTAACAATTAGGGATGTTACAGGTATCTGTCAAGTCATCGTGACAGGTGGCAATCTCCAAACTGCCCTGCAGGCTCCTAGGCAGAGCGTAGTAACTGTTTCAGGCATTGTACAAGAGAGCAAGGCAAGAGACTTTCCTGTTGAACTAAAGGCAAGCGAATTTACTGTCGTTACAGAAGCGCTCCATCCCCTTCCAATAGACCCTACTGGTCGTGTCGAATCTGCCATAGACAAGCGGCTTGATGCACGTGCACTTGATCTAAGGAACCCACGGGTAGCAGCCATCTTCCGGCTCCGCTCAGCAGGTCTTAAGATCATAAGAGACGCACTTTCCTCGCAAGGCTTTATTGAAGTGAATACTCCTAAAATAATTGGCAGTGCAAGTGAGGGAGGAGCAAACCTCTTTAGATTTGAATACTTTGGTAAGAGAAAGGCATACCTTGCACAAAGCCCCCAATTGTACAAGGAGCAGTTGATGGTTGGGCTTGACAAGGTTTTTGAGATTGGGCCATACTTTCGTGCGGAAAACTCGCATACCGTCAGGCATCTATCTGAATTTACAAGCGTCGATATTGAAGCCGCATTCCTTGACTACGAAGAAATTATGGATATTCTAGAAAAGGTAGTAAGAAAAGTCGCTATCGAATTTCATGAAAAGTACAAACCTGACCTCCAGGCAGCTGGCGCGAAGGAAATCTCTGTTACAAAGATAGAAAGGCTGACTTATGAGCAATGCCTAGAGGAACTTGCTAAGGAGGGCGAAAAGCTGGAGTTTGGCGACGATCTATCAGATCCAGCGCTTAGAAGACTTGGGAGCCTGCATCCAGGATTTTACTTCATCATGGACTGGCCGCTCAAGCTTAAGCCCTTTTATATACACGGAAAAGAGGAAGACCTTAGACTCTCAAAGTCATTTGACCTTCAGTACAATTACTTGGAGCTTGCATCAGGAGGACGACGTTTGCACGATCCTGTAAAATTGCGGAGCAGGCTTGCAGAGCAGGGGCTAAACCCTGCTACGTTTCAGGATCACCTTAAAGCTTTCGAATGGGGCATGCCCCCACACTCTGGGTGGGGACTTGGCTATGATCGTCTGTTGATGGTCCTTACCGGAGAACAGAACGTACGGGAGGTTGTTCTGTACCCAAGAGACACCGATAGGCTTACCCCCTAAGACCAACAATTGCTATAGCAATTTCTTTTACGATGTCGTCGTCATCGTACACGAAAGCCTTCAGCTGGCTCTCGGTGGTTGAATAAATAAGCCATATGACAGGGTTTATCTCCATAAATTTTATGTCAGTACTGGACGGCGATGGCTTTGCGGGATGCGAATGGAAAATTGCAATCACCTGCATCCCTTTGCTCTCAGCAAGGTTGTATGCGTGTAGGAGTTCTGCAGGCTCGATGCTAAATGTGACAGGAGACTCATCGATATTCCGCATGGGCAAAATCTGGACTACCTTGTCATTATCACCCAGAAGAAAGGCACAAGATTCATTTGGAAGCGCCTCTTTAGCGATTCTCACGAGCTGTCTAATCTGCGCTGCAGTAAGGTAGATAGTGTTCATTCAATTTGAAGTGACCTTGCCGGTCATGAATGGGTGAATTGTGCAATAATAGGGATACTCGCCGGCTTTATCAAAAACAAATGGAAAGCTGTTCCCAGGGTTCATTATTCCTGAATCAAAGCTTCCATCAGATGCAGGCATATTGTTCTCTACGATCCCCGATGTTACCGTATGGGGCGCGGTGTCGTCGTTAACCCATGTTACCATGCTGCCAACGGTAGTGTCCACATTGTTAGGCTCGTAAAATTGGCCGTTGGTTGGAACTGATGCTCCAACTATTATTGATACTGTAGTTACCGAGCCGCTTGCCGGAGGAGCGTTTGAAATGGCTGCTGTGTTAGTATTGTTGCCTGCTGCAGTATTATTGGCAGATGTGCCCGACTGATTGTTGATGGCTGCGCCTTGCGTCGCCGTGTCATTTCCAGAGCTCTGAGCTGGCGGGGCTGCGCCATTTGAAACTACCAGCGTTGCGACCATAAATGGATGGAGCGTGCAGTAGTATTCATATTCTGCAGGAGCAATTTCAGCGGAATTTAGCAGCCACGTGTCTGAGGGATTGATTAGGCTCGAGTCAAATACACCTTCCTGACTGCTGGTTACAGTGTGTGGCACATTGTCTTCGTTTGTCCATTGAACTCCGTCACCTTGGTTGATTGTAATGGGATCTGGGTCGTAATCGGGGTTGCCCTGTGCAGAGGATCCAGGAAGTATCGTTGCGCTGATCGTGTTAGTAGGCGGAGCTGCTGATTCCTCTGCAGCAGGCGATCCTCCTCCCTCTTCTTCTTGTTCTTCTTCAGGAACTGGCGGCTTAGGGGTCACAAGCCCAAATGCGTAAAATGTTGAGCCACCTACAACGGCAGCAGCGATAAATATAACAGCCATAGCCTTGAGGTACTGAGTACCTCGGTATGAAGCAACTGCAAGCACCGTAGCTGGAATCGAGATTATAAGCATGAGACCGATGTATGCAAAAATGCTTGGAACCTGCGTGCTTACCGTCACCGCTGCGGCAAAACCAAAAGTGACCAGGAAGCCAAGCGTGACAAATGTGGCGGATTTGGCTCTACCTGAAGTCGGAAAGCCATCCTTGATGAGGCCCGAGGCAAGGAAGATCATACCGATGAACATGGTCAAAAGAGTAACGGCGTGCATCCCATCGATGAATGTCTTGGCAATGCCTGAAAGAGAAATTCCGACACCGACTATTCCTATCGAAGTAAGACCAATACCGGGTGTCATAAGGTCCCAGTCAGTCATATTGTTGTACTGTTATTGGGATCTGTTTGGCATAATTAATCGTTTCCTCGATTGCGTATATGCCAGTTGAAATCCTTGCTGGAATGTGTCTTCTACCAGTAGCACGCATGGTCGCCGAGCCTCCTTGCACAGATGGTAAAGGATATGAGGTTTTGCAGCTGACACAGGGTGATGGGCGAGGATTTGTAGATGATTATTAGAGTACGCCGAAAGAAATGCAGTGATCTTTCTGATCTGGAAAATAAAGGCAGTCCTAGTATCAAAATGTCCCTCAGATGTCCCAGGCGCATTGCCTAGTGCATTAAAACTAACTATAAATTTAGAGTTATTGATATTAGGTCTTAAGAGTGCATGCGCTGCAGCAAAGGACCGTGCCCATGGCAGACCTTTTCGACATAAGCGAGAGTGATACAGTCTGGGATGCTTGGCTTAACACCGTGACTCTGCTTGATATGCTCGAGAACATTCAGCAGATTAGTCAATATTATGACTTTCAGCAGGCACGCAACAAGATAGCGAAGATCTTTATGCTTGCGGAATCTCACGCTATAGACAAGAAGAACATGAAATGCTTCTGCGGCCTATCGGATGGTGAACATGCCTTATTAAAGCGCAAGATGATGAGATTCTTCAAGCTACAGGTAGCCAACTTAAAACATTTCATATATTGACCAGTGAGAGAACGAATAAATTAAATGCAAGCAAGGGGAGAACTCCGATCGAGTTAAGCCTGTGGCGGTACGTGATTATGTGGAAGTTTCAAAGCCAAGAATCGTGGTTGTCCTTGTAGTAACGGCTATTGCTTCACTCTTAGCTGCAAGCAGATTTGATTCTACTCCTAATGTCGCATGGGATGTCAATGCTTGGCAAATAGGCTTCCTGACACTTGCAGGTGCACTAGCATCGATGGGAGCGAGTGCTCTTAATCACTATTACGATAGAGACATTGACAAGATAATGGAGAGAACTTCAAAGCGACCGATACCTGACGGGAGGCTTTCTGCA
>DASUUX010000093.1:0-26125 GCA_036373855.1 Nitrososphaera sp. | reverse complement strand
CCTGTCATCCAATCAAGAGTACCTGTGATATCAGTGCGGCGTGTAATTATCCGGCATAGTAGAAGTGTTGAGTATTCGTACGCGGTGCTGGGCCGGTATCTTAGAATGCTCGTTTATGATTCCCAGTATTCAAAGTTCTTTCTAGGCGTCCCTGGCATCCTGCTAGCAGCAGGGGCACTTGCCGTCATATTCGACGCAGCAAAGTGGATAACTGCAATCGTGCTTGCAATTCTTGGTGGTGCCTTCATCGTCAGGGCATTTGACATCGACAAGGCATTAAGCTCATTTGGCAGGCTGACTCCAACGTCGTTTATTAAGATATTCTCAATCATTGCCGGCGCGCTTATCATACTTGCGGCCATTGCAAACGGCATATCCAGCATACCGTCCAACATACTCACTCCTGAAATGAGTGCGCTTGACATCGTTTCAAATAGGACTATAGTGGCAAGATTTGCAAACAGTACTATAACTCTGCTATGGATAGGGATTGCTACAATCCTTGGCGGCGTCCTGTTGAGCGATTGGTTCAAGGGAAGCAGCAGGATTATGTCTGATATACTGCGCCTTACTGTGCTTGCGCTGCTCTATATCCCACTACTACAGTTTACATCCGTGCTTACAGAAGGGACAAACCCCTTTACGCTCATCTCATCTCTGCTGATAGGCCTTGCAGTATCGCTTGTAGCTGCAACAGTCCTTTACTATTATTTTAGGAACAGAAAAGGTGGCGAAGTTCTGAAACACTAATGTAAAGGTGACTACAACAAAAAATTACCATGCCACAACAGCACGGAGACTATGATCCAAAACAGCAAAAATGGTTTTGCGGCTACTGGATGTCGCAAGAGGAATGGTTAGACGTACACAACTATGCAGCGCCTACTCTAATGCAGGACCAAGACAAAGAGCCAGCGGCAAAAGAGAATGACCATGACGAAGAATAATACTGCAAAAAACTTACAAACAACCAGATCAATCACAGACTATTGATAGACGAGCGGTCGGCCGGTGCAGTGGTATTTTATATGGAAGGCAATTCCGAGCCGGAATATCTGTTATTGCATTACTCCGCCGGCCACTGGGACTTTCCAAAGGGTAACATTGAGGCTGGAGAAAACGAAAAGCAGACCGCTACTCGTGAAATTCGCGAAGAGACCTGCATTACTAATGTTGAATTTTTGGATGGCTTTCGCATGAAGATCGAATACAAATACAGACATGGCAAGAAGCCTGTGCGAAAGGAGGTTGTGTTGTATCTTGCACGGACGCGCACACGCAAAGTGATCCTTTCACATGAGCACATTGGCTTTGCATGGAGAAAATTCGATGACGCAATGCAGCAACTGACTTATCTAAACGCCAAGAACCTGCTGTCAGCTGCAAAAGAGTATCTTCAGCAACACTCACTTGCCTATCGATAAGATTCTGTTTTGGATTTCTCTTGCGACCTTGGCAGGCTGCTTGGCTTCAACTATTGACCTGCCAATTATTAAATAATCTGCACCATTTCTAATTGTCTGTTCTACATCGCCGCCCTGCGCCCCAACTCCCGGCGAATACACCGGCAGTCGCCCTGCGATCTCTTTTAAAATCTTATCCTGGGTTGCGCCCACCACTATGCCATCGACACCGGAAGCCACTGCCCTTTCAAAAAACATTTTGTATAGCCCGCGCCCTTGTATTTCGAGCCCAAAGCCCTCCTTTGCCTCTGGGTGGCTCATGTACACGAGCGCAATGATGCCGGCATCTCCCTTGTGTGCCTTTTGTACTAGCGAAGCAAGTGCGTCTCTGCCAATAAAGGGATTTGCTATGACGGCATCAAAGCCCATCTTTATTAGGTGGTCGACGGCAACAGCGTTGGTGGTTTCGATGTCGTTCAGCTTGATGTCTGCTATCGATTGTAGCCCAAAAGAGTGGACCAGCTTGTTTATCCGCAAAATTTCAGACGCAGACAGCGGTAGGATGATATGGAAGTTCATCTTGACGGCGCAGATGTGGTGCTCGACTGCACAGATGATCCTTGCTGCAAGTTCTGGCAGCATTTGATTGCCTGGTGGTCTAGGATCGAGGGCAAGAACTATTGGGCTTTTTTTTTCTATAGCCGCTGTGGCAATCCTTTCGAAAAAGGGCCTAGTCATAGGTCTTTACCAGCGGATGATCCTCTGCCAGCCTTATCACCTTGAGATAAACATATCCGTGTTCATCCAGCCTTGTCAAGAACGTTGGCTGATCGGCCCTTTGACTGCTGTATCGCAAAAATGGCTCCTTTGGCTCTTCTTCTGCAGTCACGTAGTAAAAATAGGATATGGTCTCATTGTCATTCGCACTCATTGCAGTGCCTAGCACAATCTTGCCCCCGCGTTCTTTGAACAGAAAGAGCGGCAGGGGCGGCTCATCGTATATTGTTTTATAGGCTGCCACCTTGGCAAGGCTTGGAAGATCCTTCAGCTTTATGACTGTGTAGCCTGATCCTTTGTCAATCCTCGCAGATCTTGCAAGCGAGCGGGGGAACTTTTCCACCTTGAGAATAGGCGAGTAAACATATGTAGGATTGTCAACCGAGCTGGCAAGCAACACTTCTTCAATGCCGTTGCTTACTCTGTAGGCCAGGTACTGACCATTCTTTGAGTCCTCTTGTGTATAATAGATCACAGGCCTTCCGTTGATGATGTCAGTCTGGACTGCAAGCACCTCGTGCCTGTTAAACTGAAGTGAAAATGTAGGCAAAGGAGTCCGCTCCAGCGCGCATACTAGCCTGCCAAAATCCCTGAGGCTTGCCAGCGCAATGTAGCATGGAGCCTTAAGCCGCAAATCGCGATATTGTTAATACTTACAGTATTAAAGTCATCCGTTGGCGGTAGAATAATTATCATTGGAGAAGCTGGACAGGCTTGTAGAGCAGGCCAAATCAATTGTTGTTGAAAGTAGCAACCCGGACAGGCTGTCGCTATGGCGTGCCTACGTGGCCCTTGAATATGCAATATTGGATCTGAAATTACGTTATGGCCTTGAGGGGAATCCTCCGCCCAAGCCTGTCAAGTCAGCAGACCTCACTACTGTAAAGTCAATGATCGGTAGGCTTGATCTATCATCAGGAGACAAGAAAAAACTGCTCGATGACCTGCGTTTATGCAGGGATATTGTAAAGGCGCTGGTGGCAAGCAAGCTACGATGACCTGCGGTCTATAACATCATAGACTTCTCTTCCCGTGCCAATTAGGGTCACCTTAAGGCCGGTCTCGCCTTCAATGTTTTCAATGAATTTTTTTGCATCCTCGGGCAATTTTATGTATTCGCGCAGGCCTGCTGACTGTGGGAAAACGACGTCCAGCTTTGTGATTGCAAGTTGCGTTGCACTGTTGAGCCTGATCGCTTTCTTGGCAAGCTCCATATCAAAAGGCGCAGCCCTCCTCTGCCTACCTGTGACGCTCCCATACTCGATCCAGCCGCGCTTTCTTGCCTCTTCTTCGCTCAGCTCATTCTCAAGCGGCCCACTGCCAACACGTGTCACGTATGCCTTAAAGACCACTAGTATTTCGTCGACTCTTTTTGGTCCGATGCCAATATGTGAACAGATGCCAGAAGCAGTCACGTCGCTTGATGTAACGTAGGGGTAGCCGCCATGAAACAGCGACAAATAAGTTCCCTGTGTCCCTTCCACTATCACCCTCTCGTTGTTGTGTAGAGCATAGTTAACTGAATTGCTGACATCTTCCATGTAAAGTGACAATTCTGGAATGTCTCTTGCAAGCTTGAGCCTCCTGAGTGCTCTGTCAGCATTAGCCGGGCCAGTTCCAGTGCCTGTAGTGCCCACCTTGCTCTTAAGGTAGTCTTCGCCTATGTCCCGGTCAATATGTGTTTGCTCAATAATGCCGCACTGACTGTCCACAAATGTCCTGTCATCTGCATGAAACTTCACTATTTCATCTAGCAAAACCTGCGGGTTGACAAGCACTCCTGCGCCGACCAAAAGCCTAGTTGTCGGGTTGAGCACAGCGCTGGGTAACATGCGCACCTTGTATTCCTTACCTTCGAAAGTAAAAGTGTGGCCTGCATTTGGACCAACGCCTCCACGCACAGCAACTGCAGGATTGTCCTTTTTCGCCAAGTAGGCTATAATCTTGCCCTTCCCTTCATCTCCATAGAATCCGCCAACTGTCACAAGGCATGACATAAGGTTCTCTCTTCCTAGTGTAGTTATTTAATTCATCCTTAAATAAGATAAATCCCTTCATTACGCAATTTAATCATGAATAATGCAGCTGGCAACATCATCCATATACTTGCAGACCTGCCGGATTTTTTGCGAAAACAAATGCTGCAAAACCGTCTCAAAGAGTTCTATGAAATGAGCGATGACGAAAAGAGCGAAATGATAAGTATGGCATTAGCAGCTGTGCCCATCATAGATCCAAATAAATTGTCAATCCTTTTCAAGACGTGGCTTGAATTACTATCAGAATTTGATGCAGAAAAACGTGGAGTCATGTTCCAAACTTACTGCATGCAGATTTTGGCAAACCCCTGCTCTATTGTAAAGCTTGACTTTAAGTCGCTGACTGCTGCTTTTGTGTCACTTGATCAAGGGCAGCGAGAACGCCTTACCGACTCGCTACATGAAGTGCTCCTCGGGCTGCCCAACAGGAGCGAAATACTAAAGATGATTCCGGAGCACTCGCTAAAAACTGTAGGGCTGAAATGATTAGTGATGGTGGTTGTGTTGTGCCTCGGGGTTGTCCGGCTTTTTTTCTATTTCGCCAATGCCCTTTTCAAGTCCGAAGAACGCCCTCTCATACTTGCGGAGGGCCTTTCTGTGTTCCGGCAGTGACATATCCAGCCTCATCTCGTTCATGACCATGACAGCATAAGTGGTCCACTCCTTCCAGCATGCCGAGCATGCAGGGTACTTCTCAGCGGCTGGATCCTCGATAATCTCCTCAAAAGTCTTACCGCACTTCAAGCAAGTCTTACTCATTTGCAAATGGTGATGCTCTGGATATTATAAGTTGTTAGGATTATGAAAAGCTCCAAATCATCGCTATTCTTGCAGAATGGAGCGCTATTCCTGCTAGATATAAAAAAGCGGCGTATTGTACAAACTATAATGAAATAAACTTTTAGTATGACTATCATTTCTTATTGAACTACTTTTGAAGATGTCAAAGCATTTATCATCATGCCCTTTTGGCAATGATGTCTCTGATATTCAAAGCAGTTTACTCCGGGTTATCTATGGGCTAAGTATATGAAGAAATAAATTTTTTCCTGCCTGCTGGCCCGATAGAATCACTTCACCAGTAAAAGAGCAGTTTTTTGAAAAAACGAAAGAAGAAGTGCAAAGAAATCAGTCTTCTTGCAGTAAGATAAAATCTGAAATGACTATTAAAAAGCGGTTTTGATATTCTAGCCGCAGTCTCTGCACCTTGCACCTTGACCTGGCTTCCTACTACAATAGATGTACTTTAGCTTCGAGTCGACGTTGTATGTATATCATTCTTCACCACCTGCAGTTTCATTGCCAAAGCCAAGCAGCGAAAGTATCCTGAGCTGCTTTCTGTCTTGTTGTAAAAGATGATGATGTCTACTCGCATCGCAAGTTCATTGCAAGCCACTATCAAAACAAATAGATGTAAAATACAGTCCGGCCCTAGGCTTTCTTGCATCTCTTATCAAAATCCGCTGTTCGACATTCATTTCATCCCACGTGCAGCCCACAGGTTATCTGACACTTGTTTTGCTTATAACCTATTACAACTCCGACCAGAGTTTGGCAACATTATTATACTTTCTGGGTTCAAAATGGCACGTGAAGGTTCGCTGTCCTGACTGCAAAGAAGCTGCGGAACTAGCAGACGATTTTTCATTTGTCAAGTGCTCTAATTGTTCATTTGATATGACTTATGGTGAATATGTCAAGTACATAGCGTATAAGGATTCGCGCTACCGCGATATACTTTCAGACTACAAATAAAGGTTGAAAACTCCTCAAGACTGTGGCTGAAAGGGTCTTTCTTTGAGCTACCGATGATTCTGCTGGGACATGAGATCTAGCCTTTATCAGCAGGTTAGACCCCGCTACCATTTCAGGCTCTAACGTACTCTGGACCTGACCTTTGCATCCCTCTACATATCAATAGGTCTCGGTCTGCTTGTCGTAGGATTCTTGTGTAACCTAGAAGTATTCTCACCTGATAACCAAAGCCGGGCTGGCTGGCCACCCTTGCTCATGTTCGTTCTGTTCTCAAAATTTGCAGCATTCGATCATGGTATGATGACGTCCTACATATTGCAAGTCCGCACAGCTATCCAATATGAGTCAGCCACTGGGGTCATATGAATTCCATGCGGGCGTCCTTCATAAGAGACTCAGTCATAATGTTTTACTCTTATGCGATCAAATTGATGTAGAGATATTCGTCAAAATAAAAGGTAAGTGAAAACAGGGAGTCATCAAGTTCGGAGTACAAGAGCTCAAGCTTGAGGAGATCTTTGATTCAGATACTACTTGGCGCCCTCATCTTCGTCGAACTCTTCATCAAAATTGTCGTCAAAGTTATTGTCGTCTTCGGACATGCTTGAGTGAGGTTATAATCCACTGAACGTTTGTTATAAATTTTGCCAGCTAGTGTTGTTGGGCTCTTTACTTGTCCGCCTTTTGCCTGACGGTCACCATGCAAGAACAAATGGCCACAGTGCATCGTTTTATCTGTCCCACATCCTGCGGTAAACTTGCCACTATCTGTGTGTGAAGCTCCTGAGGGTGAAGACATTTAGTACATAGAGGATCGTTGTATGGCAACTGTCGTAATTATATGCTGCCTGAGGTATTAAGTTAATCCAGTCAGCTTTTTATAGTCAGCATATAATCTCATGCAATCATATGGGCCGAGTAGACAAGGGCGTTAACTGCAGTGTCGATAGCTGTGGGAACCAGGCCGAGCGCTCAATGAGTGGGATTAAGGCCGGCATGGCCCCAGATCTAGGATTGGGCGGCAGCAAGAGAGTCTATCTCTGCAGGGATCATTATAAAGAATGGAAAAAACTTACAAAGGAAGACAGGGAAAACGAAAGGGCCAGATGGGCTTAAATTAGATATAAGATTAGGATTAGGATTAAGATATGCGATTGCTGCAGCTCCATTCAGATTTTATTGAATACGAGCCGATTGAAAAGGAGATCAGGGACGCAGAAGAGATCGTGACCAAATCTAAGATCAGGCTCGAAGATCTAGTGGTAGCTTTTGTAGCAGTTGAGAACAGAGACGACGAAAGCGTTGCCAAGATAGCAGTCGATGAGATAAAGAAATATCTTGATATGGTCAAGAGCAGCCGCCTGCTAATCTACCCTTACGCTCATCTGAGCTCTGACCTTGCGCCGCCATCCCTTGCAATTGATATCATCAAATCTGTTGAAAGCTTCGCCAAGGGATCGATAAACCATGTCTACCGCGCACCTTTTGGGTGGACAAAGTCGTTTAGCATCAAGGTAAAGGGTCATCCACTGGCTGAGAACTCTAGGGAGATTTCAAAGCAAGAAGAGCATAAACATGCTGACCCATTGCATAGACAAAAGGAATCATCTGCACTCAAGGAGGAGGAAAAATTACAGTCGTTATGGTACATTGCACAGCCAGGCGGACAGATGACACCTGTACACAAATACAACTTCAAAAAGCAGGACCCGAATCTTCAGATGCTGGTAGACTATGAAATAGCAAAGAACAGGGCAGTCAACGAACAGCCTGCGCACGTCCGGCTGATGAAGAAATTGGCGATAGCCGACTACGAACCTGCATCAGACGCTGGTAATATTCGCTACTATCCAAAAGGCAGACTGATGAAGTCTCTTATCGAGCAATATATCACAAGGCGGGTAATGGAGTATGGTGGAATTGAGGTCGAAACACCCATAATGTATGACACCAAGCACCCTTCGCTTCAGAGCTACTTCAACAGGTTCCCTGCAAGGCAATACAGCATCACTTCAGACAACAAACAGCTGTTTCTGCGCTTTGCTGCATGCTTTGGCCAGTTTCTGATGGCCAAGGACTTCAATATATCGTACAAGCATCTGCCCGTGAAATTATATGAATTGACAAGATACTCATTTAGGCGCGAAAAAAGTGGTGAGCTAGTAGGCTTGCGCCGATTGCGGGCATTCACTATGCCTGACTGTCACGCACTTTGCAGAAACTTGGATCAGGCAAAGGAGGAGTTTCTCAAGCGCTTTGAGCTGTCAATAAGCGTACTCAACGATCTTGGCCTAACAATCAAAGACGTGGAAATGGCCATAAGACTCACAGAGGACTTTTACAACGAGAACAAAGACTTCATGACCGAACTTATCAACAGGTTCGGCAAGCCGGTGCTAGTTGAAACATGGAAGGAGCGCTTCTTTTACTTCACACTCAAGTGGGAGTTCAATTTCATCGATGGTCTTGGCAAGGCATCAGCTCTCTCAACCGACCAAATAGATGTTGAGAACGCCGCGCGCTATGGCATAGAGTTCGTTGAAGAAGACGGCACCAAAAAGAATCCGATAATTCTGCACAACTCACCTTCAGGCGCAGTAGAGCGGGTAATCTATGCACTATTGGAAAAATCGGCCAAGATATCCAAAGAAGGTGGCATCGCCTCACTACCGCTCTGGCTGTCACATACACAGGTTCGTGTAATACCAGTCAGCCAAGAGCACATAGTACACTGCGAAAAGGTACGGGCAGAGCTGACTGAAAACCAGATAAGGGCCGACATCGATGACCGCGATGAAACAGTAGGCAAAAAGATACGTGAATCTGAAACCGAATGGGTACGCTACACTATAGTCATTGGCGACAAAGAGATCAACTCTGAGAAGCTGATCGTACGCGACAGAAATGAGGGCAAACAGCGCGAGACTACTCTACATCAGCTAATAAATGAAGTCAAGGAGCAAACAAGGGACAAACCATACCTTCCGCTGAACCTTCCACTGCGCCTATCAGCTAGGCCGCAGATTATGGTCTAGCATATTTTCGCGACAATATTCTGTACAATGTCTGGGTAGCCAGTATGCCTTCGCGGTAGTCCCCATTTTTCAAGGCAACCTCGACCATATCCATTCCAATCAGGCAGGCTGATAGATCTATCGCCTTGACTAATTTCAATACTTGAAATGGGTCGAGGCCAAATGGTTCCGGCGTGCCAGTGCAGGGTACGTATGGCAGATCATAGACGTCAATGTCAAATGAAATGTAGACTTTTTTACCGGCAGTCGCCTTTTGCAAATACCTCACCACAGTGCCAATATCATTGTGCACCTCCCACGCATCAAAGGTTGTGACACCATTTTTGCTAGCGGTTTCGTTTTCTTCTTTGTCTGTCTGTCGGATACCTATTTGGATCAGGTTTTCGCCGGGGATATATTTCAGCAAATGATAGAAGGGAGTGGTATGGCAGATCTTCAGACTTTCATAGTTGGGCTTCATGTCGCGGTGAGCATCAAAATGTATCACTATCGGCTCTTCTTTGGCAAGCGCCTTCAATTGATAGTATGATAGCGTATGCTCGCCGCCGAGCATTACTGGGATCTTGCTGTCGTTGCGTAGTGAAGCAACTATCTTTGGGATTGTTGAATCAAGATGGTCAAGCATGTTGATGATGTTCTTTGTCTTGAGCAGCTTTAGGTCACCGAGGTCGAATATTCCTACAAGATCATGAATGTTGGCCTTTTCATCCAGCATGAATGTCTCACTCTGGAGAGCAGAAGTCCGCCTTATTGCTTCCGGTCCCCTAGATGTCCCTTTGCCAAAGCTGGTGGTGATGTCAAGAGGTACGCCATAAATAACTACATTTGATTCCCTAAATGAAATTCTGACCGGTATGTCCGCAAAGCTATAACCTGCCTTTGTCATTTCCGGCACTATAAAGAGCGAAAGTATGTCCAACTCACACACAAATCTTCAAAACCGGTTGATAATAAATTAGGATGCCGGCTTGCTCCAAAACAGCTCGTCAAGACTCTGTTGTCGCGGCTTGCCTAGTACCGACTTGAAGTCAAAGTTCAAGGCAGACAGCACTTGCTCAAATGTCGACTCCATTGTTTCAAGATATTTTTCAGTGTCAATTTCTTCCGGCTTGGAAAGCTCGACTGGCCTCACGCCGTCGTCTGCCTTTATTTTCACATAAGAAATTATGTCACCGGCTCGAACCTCGCGTTTGTTTGCATCCGCAAGCATCTTGGCAGCCTTGATATGTTGTGGCAGGCCTTTGTAGATGTCACTACTGTTGCCGTCCACCGTTTTGGAGCCAGTCTTTTTGCCATATGTACTCAATGATTTATTGATGGTGACGTTGAAGCTCAGTTCTTCAATTGGGATCTTGTGTGCTTCCAAGTTCTTGGCATTTTCTTGAATAACATTCTTAATTTCTTCTTTAGCAGATTTAAAATCTTTCTCCGAGCTGATCTTGCCAAGTATTTCCAGGATATCATAGAATGCCTTCCTGATAAATGGCGGAGTATGTGACTTTTTGCCTGTAAGCCCTTTTACATCAACCGTTCCATCGGATAGGACTCCGAGGTAGTTCTTTTTGAGATCGCTGAATACAACGTAGCGGTACTGCTTATCTATTTCAAGGTCTACACCCAGCGTCTCTCTAGCCCACTGCACCAGTTGCTCTATATGCTTTTGATCCGGATTGCTGAGGAAAATGCTGTCAGTGTCACCATAAACAACCCGAATTCCAATCTCTCTGCATTTGTTAATGGTTCGGTTGATGGTTGTCCTGCCAAGGGCAGCAGTAGCATCTGCCACCGGCAGGCAGTAGAGAGGAAATATTGCTGCGCCCATGACGCCATAACTGGCATTGAGAATGACCTTAATAGCCTGGCTTACCACGTTGTACAGCTTGCGCTCCTCTGGGGGAAGTGTCTTGTCCTTTGCCAGGTGTTTGTAATAGTTGACCCTCAGGTCACGAAGCGATCCTATAAGAAACGAAGTCAAACCTTTCCTGTGCCTGCAGACCCAGTGAGTTGTACCTTCCACTTCATTTTCCCTACAGTCTTCATGAGAGCAATTGATGGTTTCGTACGATAAATTATGCACTTTGATAATGCTAGGATAGAGGCTCGCAAAGTCCAGGACAATGACGTTAAAATGTATACCTGGTACAGGCTCAACGACTTCGCCACCTCGATATTTTTTTTCTTTAATGATGGCTGTAGTCGACGAAGTACCTTTTTTTTCCAGCTCGCTTCTGCTGGGTATCAGCTCATTTCGCTGACGATGCTCGTAGTACAAGATGCCCCTGATCCATTGATTGACGCCAAAGCGAGCGATATCATCTACTGACAGCCGGCCAATTCTTGCAATGACAACCAGTAGTTTCATTAGCAGATTGTCATTAAAGCTGGTCAGCCTGTATGTGAGGTCGGCGTCCTTGAGGCAATATTCTGCTAATCTCTGAATGGGCAAATCGCTTATGTCACCCTCAAATTCTATTTTTGAGTCGCCCAACAGTGCTTCGCTGATCGCATTCAGGGTATGGTCAGTGTAGGCACGGCTGAAAGCATAGATCTGGATCGACCTGTTGTCAAATGTCCTGTAGAGGTCTATGTGGATGCCATGCCTGACGCCGACTGGCTCTGCCTGCATTCCATGTTTGATAAATGACTCTTTTTTGACCATTATGGGCACCTTGTCCTTTGGGATCGCAATGCCGTTAGCATCAATGCTGGAATCCTGGGAGCGCGCATAGAGATAAGGCAGGTCAAAGTCGTCACCATTGAACGTGATTATGATCGGATAAGCATTGATTATCGTGAACGCCTTTTCTAGCAACTCTTTTTCAGTTGCACAGGGTTCTGCTTCCGGAATTAGCGGTGTGCCGTCGCTTGATATGTTATTCGCAAGCACAAGCACTTTCTTGAAACCGTCACTTCCAACAAACCCAACAGCTGTTATACGCCTGTCATGGTCGCGTGGATTTGGCATTCTTCCCTCTTCAGTCTCGACCTCGATGTCGAGAGCTACTCGCTTAAGCTCCGGTATCGGCTGGTTAAGCAATTTGGCCCAGTTTGTGATGTATTGTCTATACTCCTTGCCTGCCTCACCTGCTTCCTTTATCTTGTCCCACAGGAGGCTTCTGAGTGCAAATTGCACCTTCTCAGAAATAGGGTACTCAAATGGCGTTATCTCCTCGTCATTTCTAACATAATATGAACCTGGTATTAGCGCCCGATCGTAGAGATAGTTCTCATGGTATTTGATATCTGCTTCCCATGACGTCACTTTTTCACGAAAGCTATGTTCGGTTCCACCTATTGAGAGAGGATCAGGTGCAATCACTTTGAGGACTTCAATTTCCTTGTCAAGAATGATATCTTGTTTCTTGACCTGTTTGAGTATGAATTTGGTCTCTTTTTTCGCAACCTGTTCGGCCTGCTCCGCAAAGTCCATCTTTGTATAGCAGTAGGGTTTGTGGTCAGTCCTGTCGCGCCATTGGTAGATAATTTTGTCTTGCGGATCGTAAAACTTCAGGTAGACTTTCTTCTCTTCGCCAGAGTAAACGGCTGACAGCAACAGCATCGGCCTGCTATCTTTGGGCAACTCCGGCAGGCTTTCAAACCCTTTTCTTCGATCTGACAAAAATTCCTGTTGCTGAACCAAGATACAGAGTGTCTGTTCATAGATCGATATTAAACGTTTTATCTAACGGATGGATTCCTGCTCCATGTGGACTGCAAGGTCGCAATAATTGGTGGTGGTGTGCTTGGAATGTCAATTGCATACTTCCTGTCAGCACACGCCAAAAATCCTGAATCAGTAGCTCTGCTAGAACAGGAAAAGGACATTGCGCAGCATAGCAGCAGCAGAAATACTGGCAAGGTGCACGCGCCATTTCTCTACGACCCTACAAAAAAGAAGACTTTTGCCAAGGCTGCAGCACTTGGCTACGAGATGTGGCAGAAGTATTCCAGTCACAAGAGAATGCCTTTTAGGCGTGATGGCGTCCTTGAGGTTGCACTTAATGACAAGGGAATCGATCGGCTCTACAAGTACATGGAGTGGGGGGTGGCAAACGGCCTTACAAAAAATGAACTGCAATTGCTTGACAAAAATGAAGTGGCAAGAATGGAGCCAAACGTGCGGTGTGTCTCTGCAATCTATTGCTCCAAAGATGCATCGGTTAACTACGGCGCATTTACTATTGGACTTTTAGAAGATATTCGGTGGTTCGGCAGCAAGCTGCTCTTAGGACACAAGGTCCAGCGAATATCATCATACGGTCAAGGGGTGTATTCGATGACTACGAACCAAGGCAAAGAGGTCCGAGCAGAGTATCTTGTCAATGTGGCTGGCGGCAACTCGATGGACATCGCCCAGATGATGGGTGTTGCGCAGGGTTACACCGACATGCATTTCCGAGGGGAGTACTGGCAGGCACCACCACAATACCATAACCTGACAAAGCTGTCGATCTATTCGGTTCCGAAGCACCCAGAATACCCCTTTCTCGATCCACACTGGATCGTGCGAGCAGACGACAGGCGTGAGGTGGGGCCAAACGCCATACCTGTGTTTGGCCCATATGCCTACAGCTGGCGTAGAAACTTGGTTGACATGCTACCAAAAATAATGGAGTCATCTCAGACAGGTGCACGGAAGATCTTTTTTGACAGACAGTTTCTGTCGCTTGTAAGTACCGAGCTGAAGAGCTCTTTGTCCAAGACAATGATGATAAACAGAGTACGTGAATTTTTGCCGCAGCTCCGGCCCTCTGCTTTTACCCAGCGCGGGACAGCCGGCATAAGATCGTCAGTCATTGACAAGACCGGCAGATTCATCCCAGACACGCTTATACTCGAGCGTGATTCTTCGCTCCATGTGCTCAACTATAATTCGCCGGGAGCTACAGGTGCACTGCCCATGGCAGCCAACATCGCAAGTAAGATAATAAGATCGGGTGTACTGCAAACAAGCGACAAGGCCAGGTCCCTGTGGGATGCTACCACGATTGCCGATAGAATGAAAGTATGATCAATTTTTTAAGTTACTGTCCGTCACGATAGGATAACTTGCTCAAGGAAGTTTTTCTTGGTGCTCTAAGAAACAAAGACGTCAAGATATCAAAGATAAAAGATTCAAATTTTCACAAAATTCTGGAAGAAGCATCATCGCGCTGGATTTCATACGAGTCTATGCCGGAAATATGTGAATCTGTCGGCATTGATAGCAGCTGGAACAGGCGCGCTTTTCAGGGTCTTCAACTTTACGTCATAGACGCAGTGGCAGTCACTAGCACCAACAGGATCTTAGCTATAGAGTGGGAAGAAGACCTAGCCGGCTCTGCAAGAAGCGAGCTACTAGAATCAATAGCGATGGTAATGGAGGCATCCATTGCCCAAAAGGCGACTGGCAAGGCTGATACTATCTGCGTCGATGGTTCAATCGTTTCGCGTTTGACAAAAAGCAGGTCTGAAGCAGCGTCAGAAATAGTGAAGAAGTGTAGCAGCTGCATCTTTATATCAAAGACCTCTGAGAGCAGGTTGCAATTCGGCCAGATGGGGTCAAAGGCCGGCGACATTTACTACTATGGACACACCTGCAAGGAGGCTGGCTTCAGTGTTCCTGTTGAAACACAGTTCTGCCATGCGCCTTTGTTTGAAGTCTATGCAAGGCTGCGCGACCATACTCCTGTTATCCGGATTGAAATCATGAGCGGCGCAAGTGAGCAGGAAATGAAATCAACCTTGAATAAGCTGCGGTACCACAGTGTAGCCGGCTATCCGTACTGCCTGAAGCTGGCGCACAACACCTGCAAGATAAACAATGAAGATATAGACAGACTCGCAAGCATATATGGCTTGCAGAATGAGCAAGGGGCAAGGGATGCTCTAAATGAGTGAAGAACTAGGCATCCTGATCGGTGTCACGAAACCGGATCAGGTAACATTTGAATCAAGAAGGCCTGTTAGCATCGGCGAATACGTTATTCTCAACTATGGTGGAGACAAGGTGCTTGGGCTTGTTGAAAGGTCGTCCATTAGCAGTGATGCATTAGGCAGCAGCATTCGTAACTACGAAGAGGCATTTGAGAGCAAACAGGTTGCCGCCGAGAACCGTCGAGATAAAAGTTACAAGGGGCACGTGCGCATTCTTGGCTATGTGTCTGAATTGAAAAAGTGCAAGGCAATACTACCTGCACTGCCCCCAGAGCCTGGCACCGAAGTATATGAAGCGTCGGTTAAGGACCTTGCTGCCATTTTTGCACCCTCTGGACAACAGTGGGTAATGATAGGTACGCTTCTACGCAATGCTGAAGTTGGTGCTCGAGTGGACGTCGACAAAGTCGTTTCGCGTCACCTTGCAGTGCTTGCCATGACTGGCATGGGCAAGAGCAACCTAGTCTCGCTTTTGGCTAAAGAAATCGCCAGAATAAGCGGCACCATGGTGATTTTTGACTACCACGACGACTATTCTACGCTTGATATGGGGTCTAACAACAACATCAACCTGCTGGATGGAAGGATAAACCCGAGGCTTTTGTCGGCAGACAAGCTCGCAGAAGTCGTTGAGATTCAGGAAAATGCTTCAAACCAGATGCATGTGCTTAGGCTGGCGTTCACTGAAGAGGTCAAGCAGCATAAGGGCGAGGACTTTTGGGATGCGCTCATGAACGCTGCATCAGAAATTGGTGCCGACAAGTCATATCGCGAAGCAGCCGCCAAGGTCGTTGACAAGATCGATGATGCAAGGCGCAAGTTTCATAACATCTTGGATCCTAGTATGACAGATCCATTGGCGCTTCTCAAGAACTACAAGATAAACGTTATCAATCTGGTAGAACTTACTGAGCGACAGGCTAACATTGCTGTGTCATTTTACCTTGAAGAGCTGCTGGACGATAGGAAAAAGGCAACGCGCCAAAAGAAGGGCGCCGCCAAGTCACAGCCGCGGTTTCCTGCCCCGGTACTTGTAGCATTAGAGGAGGCGCATGTATTTATACCAAAGGATGAAGACACAGATACGAAATATTTCGCTTCCAAGGTTGCTCGTGAAGGGAGGAAATTTGGGCTTGGGCTAGTCATAGTGTCACAGCGCCCAAGAGGGATCGACGCCAACATCTTGAGCCAGATGGGCTCGCTAGCAGTAATGCGCATGATCCAGCAGGACGACCAGATGCATGTTTCTGCAGCAAGCGAAGCACTCAGCCGGGATCTTATTGATCAGCTGACATCATTAAACCCCGGCGAGGCGATATTTGCAGGTCAGTGGGTCAGCCTACCAACGTTTGTCAAGGTGGACGAAGTGAAGGAGCGAAAGATAGGCGGCGACCTGAAAGCGGTAGAACAATGGAGGCAGCTGGCAGCAATGAAGCAACAGGCCGCCACGGAATCATCAGAGTCATACATTCCATCAGGCTATATACAGGATTAGCAGTTGATGATCCTGCAGAATTCAAATGTTGTTGTCACACATCTCTGACCTCCATCTTGGATATTCGCAATTCAGCTTAGAGGAAAGGGAGGAAGATGTCTACGAGGCTTTTCATGAGGCAATAGATGTGTCAATAAAAGAGAGAGTAAGGCTTGTCATTTTAGCCGGCGATCTATTTCACAATCCTCGGCCGTGCGGCAAGGCAATAATCACGCTTGGCAACGTACTGAAAAAGCTGAAGGAAAAGCAGATTTCAGTAGTCTTTGTGCTGGGCGAGCATGACATCAGCCGGCTCCGCGACGTGCCATTTGTCCACATTTACAGCAACCTTGGCCTTGCAAAGAAGCTCCGATGTGATGAACCTTTCAAAATTGAAAATTGTGTATTGTTTGGGGCAGACAAGGAGCGGCGCAGTAGTATTGATTCACTAATCGAAAAGATGCGTCATGCAGAGCAGCTCGCAAAGCAACACGATGGCAATAGGGTGCTTGTGCTGCATCAGGGGCTGGCTGACTTTAACAAGTTTGCAGGCGAGCTCAATTCTACCGATCTTCCTGCAGGGTTTAACTACTACGCACTGGGTCATTATCATGATCACCATGAAAAGAGGTTTGATTTCCTTGGCGGGCCACTTGCTTATCCTGGCTCAATCGACCTGACTCCAAGCGAAGGGATCAAGGAGGCAGACAAGGGCTTTATCATAACCGACATGTCTGGCGAGGAGCCATCAACACAATGGGTACGGCTTGAGAGCAGGCGTCAGCAATTCTCTGCCAGAATAGACTACAAAGACATTGCAAATGAGGTCGAACAGATAATCAAGAAGGCCACAGCCTATGACAAAAAACCAGTTGCAAGGGTAGAGGTAGCTGGGAGCAACATTGACTCTAAGGTGATAGCTGAACACTTGAAAAAGCTCAATGACTGTTGTCTTCACTACATTTGGCAGCCGCTAGAAGAGCATCTTGCTGCTACCACTGTGTATGATTCCAAGCCTGCAGACATTGATAGTGAGCTCTATCGACTGTCGGCAGAAGCGCTTGGGTCAGACGAGCTTGCCAAGTTTACGATAGGCGAAGTATTGCCACTGGCAGCTGACAAGGATGCCAAGTCGGTTCTGGAAATACTGTGGCAGGCGTACAAGTTAAACAAATTTGGAGGCCATAATCCTAAATGTTAAAGGATATCCAGCTGAAGAATTTCATTGCACACAAGGACACCAAGATAGAATTTTGCAAGGGCGTAACGATATTTCTAGGGCATAACGGCTCCGGCAAGTCCTCAATCATCGATGCAGTGACATTTTCGCTCTTTGGCAAGCATACACGAAAGTCAAACAAGAACCTTGTAAGAAGAGGCGCAAACCATGCTATGGCACAGATGCGCTTTGCTGTCAACTCTAAAGAGTTTCAGGTGATAAGAGCGCTCAACGGCTCCGGCCTCCAGTCGTTTTCCCAGCTTGTACTTGTATCAGATGGCGACAAGATAGTAAATAAGCCAATTGTCGGCGGCGAGCGCAGACAGTTTGGCGAGTCAATGAGTGTCGAAGTAGCACGGGTGCTTGGGCTCAACTATGAAAAGCTGCGTGTTGCTGGGGTAGTGCAGCAGGGCGAGCTGGTCAGGATAGTAGAAGCGCAACCAAAAGACTTTAAGGAATTGCTAAATGGCCTGATTGGCATTGACAGACTCGACTCGGCTTATGAAACGATGCGCAATGTCATCGTAAGCTTTCGCGAAAGGCTGCGTGATGAAATAGGCTACACTGACGAGGAAGTTCCAAAGGTGGAAAGACTGCTAGAGGAAAAGGCGAAGGATCTAAAGGAGGCATCATTGCTTTTGAAAGAGTTTGAAGATGAAAGAAGGCTGCTTGAGGAAAAAATAGGTCAGCTTGAGAAGGAAATCGAGAGGTTGGAGCCAGTCATCCAAAAGACACAGGAGCTTCAGAACTGCGAGAAGCTGCTCGTGCGCCATGTCCTTGAAAGGCGCAGCCATCTTAGCACGGAGGTAGAACGAATGGAAAGAGTAGTTAAGGAAGCAAAGAACTTACTCGATGTGCTGAAAACCAAAGAAGAAGTGCAGATACGGCTCAAGATGATAAAAGCTGAATCAGAGGAGATCCATTCAAAGCTGGAGGAAAATGAGGGTATGATGGGCAAGCTACTTGGCTTTCTAGAATGTGCCGGCAGACTGCATATAGCGGATGGCAAATGCCCCGTTTGCAACTCTCCCGTTACAAAGGTTAACGAAATGTTTAACGTAGACCATATTCAGCTGGAGATCAGGCGCAGATCGGAAGAAAAATACAAACTGCAAGTAGCCAAGGTTGAGCTCAAGAAAGAAGAGCAACAGCTGGCAGAGCAGGATACAAAGATAGTGACAGCAGAAAAGTTCTTGTCAAACAGTTCTATAAGCTCTGAAAGCGACTTGGTCAAGATTGAAGACGACCTCCATAGCAAGAAAAAATATCTGGCGAAACTTCCGCTGCAAATACCCTATGTAGGAGATGATCCTTTCAAGCTGGTAATAGATGGCGATGGCGTCTCAAAGACACTTGCGGAAGAAATTGCTGCATTGCGGAAGCAGATGAGTGGCTTGAGCCTCCAGCAATACACAGATAGGAAGCTAGAGAGGACAAGGCTGATACAAGAATTGCAGACTGCAAGTGTCAAAACTGGTGAGTACAGACGTGTAATAACTGACGCCCAGGCAGCCATAGATTCTGCCAAGCATGCAATGGAGCAGTTGAGACATGCCTCTGAATTCTCCAAAATGCTGGAAAGGATACGCTCGATGATATTCAATAGGGACGGGATGGTGGGCATCAGCCTTCGCTCGTGGGCGCTCGGAGTTATATCACAGAAAGCGTCAGAATATGCCTCGCTCTTCAACATTGGCATTTCGAGGATCGAACTTACAGAAGGGACAAGGGAAGTAGCAATAACGTGTTACGGCAGGCAGGGTGAAATTGATATGGACTCACTTTCTGGAGGCGAAAAGGTGGCTGTAGCCCTTGCACTTCGTCTTAGTATTGCCTATATGATGGGTTCAAACAAGCTTGATTTCATCATTTTAGATGAGCCGACTGCACATCTCGACGAAGATAGGAGGAGAGGGCTTGTCAGAATACTATCGGAGGCATTCAGAGAGGGTGTTGGACCACTGGCCCAGCTGATAATAATAACTCACGACTCTGAAATTTTTGAAAACTCAGAAGTCGATCAAATATTTAGGTTTGTCATGACAGCTGATGGTTCGTCCATCTCAAGAGAATAAGAAAGCCATCTTTTGTAGTCCTATTCCAACATCATAATATCTATGCTTCTTCAAACTCGCCAATCAAAATTTTCTAAAATACTAATATCCGTGACAATTCCATCAGTTGATGAAGTGATTTCTAGATATGGTTATTAATTTGCCCGTCTGTCATCATCTTTTGTATCTCTTTGGCAATCTGCACCATGCTGACCTTTTTTATCACATACCAGAGTCTCAAAGCAGTTATTATGAGAATCATGGATAACAATTGCCCTATCGTCGTTCTTGTAACTTTAAGTAGTAGGCTTGTATAAATCCTACGCTTTAATTATACTAGAATGGTGTCTTGCAAAAGCAAGAAGTTCGAGCAGTACTTCTCACAAGATCATTGCTTATGTGGATAGATCGATATTTCCAAAATTGATTTTCCTAGACCTGCATTCTATAGAATATTTCTTCGCAGACAATATAAGTTCGTATCTTGTTCTCAACTATGGCTTTAATGTTGTCGCACCATTTCGCTAATAGTGAAGTGTATCACATCAAAGCGAGGTGGCTATAGACTGTCGTCTTCTGCTCATTCTATACTGGTGGTTGATGACGAGCTGGATATAGTGTTGATCTTCAAGCAGGCACTGAGCAGGCAGGGCTATACCGTCTTTGGCTTTACTGATCCTTTGCTGGCTCTTGAACATTTTAAGGTAAACTCCGCAGATTATGGCTTGGTAATAACAGATGTCAGGATGCCGCGGATGAGCGGCTTTGAGCTTGCTGCAAACATTAAAGTTATCAAGCCGGATGCAAAAGTGGTGTTCATGTCGGCATTTGAAGTAAGTGACCTTGAATTTTCAATGCCCGGAGTCAAAATAAATGACTTCCTCCGAAAGCCGGTTGATGTCAAGACCCTTGTGCGAAGAGTCAGGGTGGCTATGGCAAACTAAGAATTATCTATTATATATTATCTTTCCAAATGATTGCAAAAATGTGCCAACAGAAGTACAAAACATAGATCAGTAGCTTGAGAATCTAGAGGCATAAGGGTCATGATCTGTTAATTCTACCGTGGAAAAAATTTGTATGAACGCAATATCCACCCACCGCCACGACTTGGTAGCACATGGCGCGGCGGTGTGTCCTCCCAGATTATGTTAGACATGGTGATCTTCAAGAGCAGATCGAAAAGATAGAGCCCAGCTCTTGATTCGTGCATAACACATTGAAGTGATCTCGACGCTATGCATTGTTGGCAAGATGTATAACTAGAACCTCCTCTACTTGCAGACATCTCTGCAGCTGCTCAAAGCTGTATTTGTATTCTGAAGCGTCCAGGTTGCTTGTCTTCTCCGGTCTACATCAATGTCGCAACCTTGGAAGAAACTTGTACATACCTCTATCTCTATTGTATATATAAAAGCGTCTGAGAATTTTAACCAAGCCAGCAAACCCATTTTGAGCACCAAGCCTCTTATTCTAGAATGGCTTTGCTACAAACAAACCGGTTCTCCAAGGTCGGGTTCGCCTGTATATAGTTGTGCTCATGGTTGCAGGCGCTCTCTAGGGTACCACACACAAAATCAAAGAATACATCACGCTGCGCTGAGCACAAAGCGAATTTGTGATAATCAAAAAGAAAATATGATGTGAGATTTATCTTAATGCCATGTCTCAAAGCGAGATCATGTATCTAAAATACCAGAACCTAGAAGACATGCTTAAGGTGATAATCTACTCCGCCCAGTCGATGCTTGGAGTCATTCCCATGCTCTATTATATCCACTACAACAGCAAGCATGTCCTTTTTATTCAAACAGGCACAGTTGGAGGCGTGACGGTTCACTATGTTGTTGAGAATGAAAAGCCGACCAAAAAGTTCATTCAGCTAAAAAGGCTTTCTGGAGAATTCACATTCGTAGATAGCCTAGGAACTGACGCACAGTCACTGTATGTTCCAATATTAGGGCTCGAAAAATCTACGCTTGCCTTTCCAACCCTGTAGGGAGAAAATGTTTTAGGGCAAGACGACACACATTTTCTATCAAACCTCGAAAATCCCCCAGAAAGGCAAGACCTGCAAATGAAGTTTCAGAAGATGACATTAACACTTTTTTGCAAGCGATCAGGAATTTTGACGGCTATCCGAAGCTAAGAGACCTTCGCAAGATGCTTCCATCCCTAACGCCAGTCCAGATAAACGTTATAGCGCACTACTTGGAAAGGTCTGGGGCAATAGTTATTGACACAGATGGATACATCACCTGGATGCGCAAAGAAGGGCGGGGGCAGCTGACGCTTGGAGAGGTAGCCGATATGAGTAGTGACCTCAAGGAACTGGTTAAGAAGCATATCCCGAATAGAGAGGATTTAACTTGATGTCTCAAGATCTTATGTTAAGTTTGCCTATCTGATTCCGATATCTTGAAGAATACAAGTAGCACAGATATCGTTAGGACAGATATTGTTGATTGTTGCAATATTATTTGAGGCTGCATACAGTGGTGCAACCAAGACCAAAATAATATACGAGGTTTATTCTCTTTCGTGCTCGCAGCTAAAACGAATATTAATCAACACTGTTTGAAAAAATGTCTTATGAAATAAGAAGAAAAAGAACTAAACTACAGCAAGAAAGTAGAGTCTTAGGTTCAAGAGAACTTGCAATGAACTGAAGAGTATTCTTATCGAAGACGTCCAAATTTTGTTAAATAGTTTTTATGTTTGTCTGAATAGACCGTCATATGTATTGTTGAAGCCAATTACTTCAGATCAGATGTATGCTATCGAACAAAACGGCCATTCTATTTTTGGAATGCGACGTTTTCTCATGATGGAGAACGCCGGCCACGGGGTAGCAGATTTTGTTGTTCGAAAGTTCAAGAACTTGAAGAATAAAAAAATAGTTACCGTATGCGGCACCGGCAACAACGGCGGCGATGGGTTTGTCGCATCGCGCCATCTTGCTGGGTATGGAGCCAAAGTAGTGGTCATTCTACTTGGGAGCCCTTCTGATTTAAGAAGCGAAGAGGCAAGGCTTAACTGGAGCATAATTGAAAAAATGGATTCAATTGAATTAGTATTTGGCAAAGAGTTAACCAGCGAGATAAAGAACCGAATCGCCAATGCTAACATTATCTTGGATGGCATATTTGGCACAGGCATTAAGGACGAGATCAGGCAGCCCTATGCATCTGCAATAGATGCAATAAACAAATCTAAGGCTTACGTCTTGGCAATCGATATTCCTTCAGGATTTGACCCAAACACTGGGCAGATTCATAAAAAGTGCATCATGGCAGATGCCACTATTACCTTTCATCGATTAAAGGTTGGACTTGCAGAAAAGAAGAGGAATAAAAAGAAATACACAGGTCCTGTATATGTGGAATGGATAGGGATACCACCGGAGGCTGAAAAGGGCATCGTATGAAGCCAGCAGTATTGCAGATCGCAGTAGGCCAGATGGCCAATTTTACCTACATAGTAGCTGATGAGAAAAATGGCGAAGCGGCAGTCATTGATCCTTCGTGGGACTTGGATAGAATATTCCAAACGCTAAAAAAGAACAGCTGGCGGGCCAAGTATATCATCAATACTCATACTCATTTTGATCATGTGATTGGGAACGAGCAGTTGGCAGAGATAACCGGTGCCAAGATAGTGCAGCACAAAAACTCGCAGCTGAAAAAAGACATTGCAGTATCTGACGGGGATACGATCGAAATAGGGAGCATTAGACTACGGGTTTTGTACACACCCGGTCACTCTAAGGACAGTATCTGCCTCCTACTTGATGATCAATTCATTCTAACTGGCGACACACTCTTCGTGGGCAACTGCGGCAGAGTGGATCTTCCTGGAAGTAACGCAAAAGAGATGTATGATAGCCTATTTGATAGGCTGACAAAACTGGACGAAAAGCTCATCCTGTATCCAGGTCACAACTATGGTCCGACTCCTATATCTACGATAGGACATGAAAAGAAAACCAACTATGTGCTCCAGCCTAGGTCAAAACAAGAATTCTTGGATCTTATGGCCGCTGGTGAATAGATGCAAGACATAACAGCGTCTGATAGGCTTGCAGTCAAAAGTTTTGCGACAAAAAATCCTGTTTTTGTGTGTGTGATCTCGTATACTGCCACAAGCGAGATTTCGGGGCTTACGGTAGCGGGGGCAAACGCCGAACTAGTAAAATATACATCGCCGGCAGACGCGGAATTTCTGTATTGTGGACGCTGCAGCTGCATTGATGTTGTACCGGCTACGCCTGATGGCAAGCCTACGCCGGCACTCATTACACGGACTGCGTTACAATTGGCAAGGATCCCCCTTCTAGTAGTTGATGCAGGGGCAAAGGTCAAGCCCTCAGTACCATATGTATCGTTTGGAGTTGAACCGGGTAGAAACATCATGAATGAAAATGCAATGGACATCTCAAGCGTCAAGCGTGCATTTGAGCATGGTGAGCTGCTTGGAAAACAACTGGCCATTATGTCAGATCTAACAGTAGTAGGCGAGAGCATTCCTGGAGGCACTACAACTGCACTTGCCGTGCTGAGAGCGCTTGGCATTGATGCAAGGTTCAAGGTAAGCAGCAGTATGCAGGAAAATCCACATAATCTGAAAAACAAGGTAGTAGATTCTGCAATAGAGAGAGTCATTGCTGGTGGGGTTGGAAGAACCGGCTCGCCCTTTGAAGCTATATCCACTTTTGGAGATCCAATGATGCCTTCTGTAGCCGGTATTGCAAGCGGTGTGCTGTCTGCAAGTGGCAAGATTATGCTTGCCGGAGGCACTCAGATGTCTGCAGTCGTTGCAATATTGAAGCACCTCGGCAGGTCGCTAAACGGTCTTTATATTGGCACTACAACATATGTCACAAAAGATCCGTCATCGGATCTGTCTGGTCTTGTAAGGATGGCTTCAGAGCAAGTTCCAATTTTATCTTGCGATCTTCATCTAGGCGAATCAAGCAAGCCAGGTCTGCAGGCATTTGCAAATGGGTTCGTAAAGGAAGGCGTCGGTGCAGGGGGCGCTTCAATTGTGGCTATCACAAAGTCAAGAGGCAAAATAACGGGTAAAAAATTAATGAATGCAATTGAAAAAGAATACGAAGCTTCTATAGAGGCTGCGTGGCACTAGCTGTATTCCGACATTTCTGTGGGAACCACAGCTACTAGCTTTTAGGTAAATTGTAGTATATTTGAGAATACAACATGTCAACCTTGGCATCAGATACGTAGACATAATACTTCACACACCTATCAGCTCGTAACAGTAAGCTGCGGGGGATAAACATAAGTTTTATGAGGTATTTGGCAACTTCTCCCATTCAAACAGGGATTGTCCTGTCCATCTCAAAAAATATCAGCGCGCTGGAATAATCTTCAACTCTCTCTCTCTCTCGTGTCAGGATAAAGGAGGAGGATAGCCTCTTGCCGCCTTGGTGATGATGAAGGTTGCTGCTACTCACCTTGACATGCAACCGGCTTGGTTCCTTGATGAAAGCGATATGGATTTGGTTATAGAACAAGGACAGAAGAGTGCTCCGGTACTGGGGCGGGCAGTCATGTAGGGAAATAACAACCAACACTCGGCTTGAGAGCTTGCGAATTGACCTTGCTATTTTCTTTAGAAGCCAGCGGCCCTCATCTGGATCAATTTGGGAGTCTTGGGTGAACATCTTTAGCAGGTCAGAGATTACTACACTCTAGGCGCCGAAGTGCTGCAAGACTGTTGCTGGGTCCAGCTCGTTAATAATCAAACCTGCAAGCTAGTGTATTGTAAACGGTCCACTGACAATAATGCTATCCGCGACCTTCTATGTCAAGCTCATCATTATCCGGTTCTAAATCGATAAGTATTTTATGCAGGATTGATCAAAATGAACGATAATTATTTTGGGAATAGGAGGAACAATTGCAGCTATAATTATTGGAATAATTGCTCTAATAGTTATAGTTGTCATAATAGTATTTCTCATAGAATTACTTGCACCTCTCTTTATAGGGATAATTATTTTGGCAATAATTGTTGGCGTAGGATGGTGGATATACAGTAAAATAAAGAGTCGCTAGCAAATGCTAATATGCCACACATTAGATTTTACTTAGATTTATTTTCATGATGTAGAGATTCATTAATAGATATACACTAACTAAAGACAACAACTGTTAAAAGCCATGACTCTTGCTTAATTTCTTATGCTATCAAAGAACGACGACAACAATAAGGTTGTACTTGCAACCTTGGCGCTTATGCTGCTTTCATTAAGCGTGGCGTCATCGATAGCTATAAGTACATCACATTATGCAAGCGCGCAGGGAGTCACAGGAGAAGGCGGCGGTAATGCAACTAATGCCACTATGATGGGAGCCGGTAATGCAACTAATGCCACTATGATGGGAGCCGGTAATGCAACTAATGCCACTATGATGGGAGCCGGTAATGCAA
>DASUUX010000092.1:0-5145 GCA_036373855.1 Nitrososphaera sp. | reverse complement strand
CACTCGTAGCAAACTCCTCTGCGATTCTTGGTCCCGGCTTTTTCGTGCCAGGTCGTAACTTCGACCTCCTTAAATGGCTACTTGATTCCGGATTCCGTATTCTTTGGCCTGCTAAACTGATGACATTTGGAAACTATCAAGATCCTACAGCACCTTTTCTACCTTCTATCGCTTATTGAGCTTGTGACATTTGAACGGTTTCTAGCGGATCCATCGGGATTTAGATAAGATTTGCTTGAACCCACGATTAGTGGTTAATAGAGAATGTTGAAACCATTATCTTGTGCATTCCTAAAGTGTGATAGAGATATCATTTATTTAGTATCGCAGTTTCACCTGCTGCTGTATCTATGGCGTTTTTTACACACTTTAAGATGTTATCATCCCTGCTATCTGACACATATATCACATAGACCAGTGCTGTCTCTTTACCCTCAATCTTTCGTAGAAGTCTTCCCACTCTCTGGACTATCTGGTTCATGTTAGAAGTTGTTGCCAGAATTATCTCAATTCCGACTTCTGGAACGTCATAGCCAATTTCAAGTGTATGAACGGAAAGCAGAGGATAGAACCTTTTTCCCCATTGTGATAGTACCTTTTGCCTTATAAAAGAGGACATTCTGCTGTCTATTAGCATTGATTCTATGCCTTCAGACTTGAGCTGCTGTTTTAGCTTCCTGATAGATTCAATCGTTTCACTAAAAACCATAACCTTTTGGTCGGGGTGCTTTGTTTTTATCAGCTCCACCGCCGTTGCCAGTTTATTCTCCGCTGAAGCAAGTAGCCCTTTTCTTTTCCTAACATTTAGAAACCAAGCCTTTGCCTGCCAGCTTGGAAAGCCTCCCATCTTTGCTAGCTCCATCATTGCCTTAGCGTCATACCTTTTAAATCGGGCAGAGATATTCCTTATTTTCCTGCTATGCTCTTCATAGGTTTTTTGCTCCTGCTCTGTAAGTTTCACTTTTACTGGATTGATAATTGGTCTTGCCAAACGTCCGTCTGTGACTGCATCTTTGATGAGGTATTTTCTAGCCGGCGGAATAACTGTCATAATTATTTGGTTCCTTGGATCAACCTCGTCAATAGTTGCCGTTAGACCTAAAAGCGCCTTGCTGCTATTTGAGATAATATCAAATATCTTGCTAAATGATCGCGATGTGGCGCTTGCAAGGTGGACTTCGTCGAGAATCACCATGTCTGCTCTCTTTACAATGTCAAGGTTGACTGCGGCACTATGATAAGTACTGATTGTTATCTCCCGGATCTCCTTTTCCTCTCCAAAATATCTGCCTATTTTCTCCGGTTGTATGCCATATCTGGTAAGCCGCCTGTAGTTTTGCTCGATTAGAACAATTCGCGGCACTAGCATTAGGATGTTGAACTCCTTAGTAGATTTCATTCCAGCTGCCTTTCTGGCACATTCAAATGCAATCTCTGTCTTGCCAGTGCCACTGCCGTAAATGATTGACCCTCTGCATTGATTTGCAAGCCACGCCTCCACTGCCTTTACCTGGTCAGGCTTTAATTCAAAAGGAAACCTAAGGTTCAAAATTGCAGGATGGCTGCTGCTACTAGCATTCTCATGCTCTTCTACATTTTTATGATCTGCAATATCTGGTTCTTTGCATATTGTGTGATTGGCGGAAAGCAAATCTAGGGCAGAGACAACCACGATCTCTTGCTTTTGCTTGCATCCTTTTGTGGTCATGGAAACAACTCTTGGACATTAACGATATATTAGTAGAGAAGGACCCAAAGGAGAGGGGCTGCCCATAACTAATTAGGTCTAAATTTTTCAGCCACTTCAGTATTCAACTTTAATAATAATAGTCCACACTCAAGCACCCCCAGTGATTATGCTGAGATATATATAGAACTCACGATGACTCTTTTGAAAAGAAGACTAAGTACTATTATGTTAATGAGTGTAAGAAAAAGATCTTAACAAAAACGATTAACGAGATCTCTCATTTTTCTTCAGCTAACAGACATTTGAGATCGCTGACGCATACACTATTCATTTCTGAAATCGTACAGAGTACGCTTCTTGTCCTGTTTCCCCATATTCCATGGTTCTAATGTACTTTCTTTCAATGCAAATTCCATAGTCTCTAGCTAGCCGATCTTTGTCTTTGTTTAGCCACGCACCAATTGACACATTAAAGAGCACTTCAAATGGCTCTGCCTCTGCCACCATGCGGCTAGCACCCACTACTGGAGGACCGATGATGTTTAAATCTTCAATATTGACCAAAGTGCACAAGCCAGAGTCAATCCCTAGAGAAAGTCCGATGTCGGCGGGAAAATTTGTAGAGTTTGTGCGATACTCATTCATGACTTCTGGGAAGATAGAAAGTAGTGCATCAGAGAAAGATAGGATCTGTGAAATATATTTTTGCTGATTGTCCTCATCCCCATATATCCAATAAATAATAAATCCATCTCCAGTAAACTTGTCAAACCACCCTTCATTCTTGCTAGCTGTATCTCTAACAGCCTTCATAAAATCGCGGGTTATCTGTGCAAATCGCTTTGATGAAATTGATTCTTTCATTAGAAAAGTAGACTTTCGGATGTCACCAACAAGGACATGGATACCAACTTGATCTCCAGTTTTAACTAGTCTTTCGAGTTCCTGTGGTGGGATAATTTTCTGCCATCCATCTGGTGCATGAAATGGCAAGCCAATCTTATCGCTCAGGATGGAAGAATGATAATTGTCAAAAGCAGCCGGATCTTGATTTCTTTTCATGTATATCATTTTCCAATAACCACCTATCGTTAGGCCAAGGCTTTATGAGCTTCTATTGAAATCAGGTGTCTCCTTGATGCCTCTATCTGAATTTGATTACCATTACTGTAACTCGGAGACATAGATGAGTTATCAGGATATCACAAATACAATGGCCTATCTTGTGTTCGATTGGTTTACATAATACTTATAGATCTGATCTCTTTTTAAATAGCATGTTGTCGATAGCGGCAACATGGTGTCGACTTCCCTAAAGGAAGCACCCAATAATAAAAAAATGAGTAGTGCAATTAAAGACGTCGAAGATTTCATTGAGAAAATGCGTAATCAAGACATTATGATCCTATATGAGAGAGCACGAAGTATTAGTGTAGACAAAGATAACAACGAACCATTATCACAAGCATTAGCATCTTCTATCACAAGTTACGAGATGCTAGGCAAAGGAGCATTTCTTCCCGAGAGAGAAAACCTCGCCAATCTATGCATCGGATACATAAATGACGCCTACACACAAGGTGTTATCGAAGAGAACAGGGAAAAGCTTCAAAGACAAGTAGAAGAGCTGCAAAAACAAATAAGTAAAATAGCTACTGATTATGAAGTACTCTTTGCAGAAAATAACGAATTAAAACTAGAACGAGAAGCAGCAAATGAGCGTATATCTACACTAACCATAAGTGTAGAAGACTTGACAGATGAGAATAAAGAATTAAAAAAAGAGCTCAATTGGTATAAACAAGGGTTAGGAAGTGTAAGAGACAACGACGGCAGCAGCAGCAGCATCTAATGATGTGAATCCTTCAAGTACTTACGCTGTGATAAAGTAAAATAGGTGGGGCCAGGTTTGACACTCATATCTGTAACCAAAGTATCACGGATCTGCCGAGAAAGTCAACAAGCGGTATTATATTGTTCTCATGTTAATGAAAAATCGAATGAATCAGCAGCAATACAACATAACGATCTTCCAAAGTGGTGAATATGGTTGCTGAAATTGAAAAGCAGGATCAGATTATTAAATCAATGAGCTTCTTCAATATACTTCCTTTTGTTGTTGTTCGGTCTTGAGATACAGGTTGCAAAAAATGCATTTTATTGGTAGGGGATGAGAAGCATACCAGCCTGACGAAGATAACTTTCCTAGTGGAAAAAGGAGCTGAGGTCAAATTTATGGGTCACAGGTCATGTTGGATGGCTCTGATTGCACAGAAGGACTAGCACTGCTCCAGGCCAGATTGAGATCAGAGCCACATTTCTTGCATATATTATTTCTGGCATGCGCACTCTTGCTCTCAATTTAATTAAATGATTATTATTACATTAATTGCAACTGATATAGTTCCTTGCTTTCAGAATTACTAGCTTCTATTCAGCGTCTAGGTCGTTGAAGAGTATCGCAATCTGGCATGAATTTACTATTGCTTGGCTGGCAAAGGTAGTAGTACTAACATATACAGCTTAATAACATTAAAGATTCTTGGTGTGCCCTTTTTGATATGGATTCAGGAAGTGAGCATCCTGAGCAAATTCCAACAGAGTACAACGAAGAACAAACTCTAAGAGCAGTCCGAAAGCAAAGTCAAATCCCTGGTGGGCGCAAGGAGAAAACCATTAACGATTTTCCACAAGCTGCAGCGGTAGGACAAATCTTAAAAGATTTAGACTTTCCAGCAGACAAGCAAACAATTGTTACTTTTGTAGAGAAACTGAACACTCCACAAAGTACAGAGATACTTCCTCTAATAGATAAGCTTGATGAGAAACGGTACGAAAATGTTTCAGAAATTGCAAATGCTATGGGACTTGTCGAGTGATTGAACAAGACATAGAGAGACTCATACCGCGCATGCCAACCACCCCAAAAAGATTAGGTTGTATTACACTGTAATGTCAGTAATTATTGTATTGTATTAGCTCCTTTTTCTTCTTCTTCCCTTTTTCGGCGGTGGATAGTCCATAGCTAGTAACCATTACATTGTTACAGCTCATGCAGGTAAGATAATGGCTGTAGCGTTGGTTATTAGAAAAAATTATCAACTAACAGAAGAAAATAAGAGAAGAAGAAAATGCCTTATGTTTCAGAAGAGGAGCAGAGTGTCCTGCTGCTACTCTGCTTCTGCTTCTTCTCCTTCGACGTCTGCAGTTGTAGTCATGTTACCTCCTAATGCATTCAGGGCTAAGTTCAGGTTCATCAGTACACCCTGAGTGTCGTTATTTAGCGCTGCAATACATGCTTGTTCTATAAGCTGTGTTGGCGAAGATGTTGTTGTTTGATTTCCTCCTCCTTCTCCAGCTGTGGTGGTAGCATTTGCAGTCATAGTAGCATTTGTGGCTGTAGTAGTAGTAGCGTTGCCCTCCGCCGTAGCATCAGTACCGCCTCCACCCATTGT
>DASUUX010000091.1:0-7788 GCA_036373855.1 Nitrososphaera sp. | reverse complement strand
TCCGGTTCATCCCGGGGTTCGCTTGACACATAACACTTCATGAGAACCTCAAATGATCGCTTGACACTATCATTTCCGTAATATGGATAGGCATATCCTCAAAAGAGACAGTCTTAGTGCGAACTTTGGAATGTCCTTGCTAGGGTTCCTACAATGGAAGGTATAAAATGAGTGACTCTAAGGAAACTCAGGAGTCGGTCACAGTCACAATAATGCATCCAAACAGGGCTTGGGTTTGCTGATACCTCTATACAAGTTGATGCATAGAATCAATTTGCGCAGTCGGAAATGGATGTTCTAGATTCTTTAACTGTTAAAGGAATTTCTTATAAAATAGATCCCGTCATTGACTGTTCTTATGGCAATAGACATAAAGAGTTCGCAATGGGAATCACTGGTCTCCGGAAAGAAACTCGTAGTAGCTGATTTTTGGGCGCCTTGGTGTCCCTACTGCATGAGACTGAAACCCATCTTTGAATCAATTGCAAATGACTACACAGAACAAATGGAATTTGTAAAGGTCAATGTTGATGAGGAGCCAAATATAGCTTCAAAGTACGGGATACAAGGGATACCTGTTGTCAAGTTCTTCTGCGAAGGCAAGGAAGTTGGAGAGGTTGTAGGGTATGTCCCTAAAGAAGTGTTAAAGCAGGAGATAGATAAAGCGGCGAGCAGCGCTCCGAGCTGTCTTGCAAATACTTCCATGAGAAAATAAGGAGACTAGAAGTCATCTCATAAATGGTATATTATCGATAATCGAGCATCATTATGGATTTGACTGATGAACAATGAAGTCATCTGGAAACCTTCCTCATCAATATCATAACACATCCCAGCTGCACAAACCCAAAGTACGTTGACGCAAGTCTATCATACCTCGTCTGAATCCTTCTGAAACTCTTCAACCAACTAAAGAATCTCTCGACACTACTTCTAATCTTGGTGTACGTGTCATAGTAGTCAAAGAGACTTGGCCTACCAGGTCTCTTCTCCTTCCTGTTAATTCGTTCTTTGATGCGAGCTATAATACCTCTACCTACAAGGTACATCATCATAACCAATGATATATGGTACTTGGTATAGTCAAAATTCAGGATAGTTCCTCACAGATGACAGATTTCCTCATCTACTGGTTTATGCTGCCACTATCAACAATGGTGGCAACAACAGCAATGCTTGGCGGAATAGGAGGAGCTGCCATGTTCGTGCCCATATTCCTAATCTTGTTTCCATTCCTTGGACCAGAATATGTTCTAGCAGGTCCCGTTGCGGCGATAGGAGTTGCGCTACTGACAGAAAGTTTTGGTTTCTCATCGGGACTAATCGGCTATTTGCGGAGAGGTTTGATTGATTTTGGTGTTGCAAAACCATTCATTTTGTTGGCAGTCCCAGCTGCTATAGCTGGAGCCTTGCTTTCAAATTTTGCAAATCCTGACGTGCTGAAGCTAGCATATGGCGCTTTGATGCTAATCTTGACATTTTTTCTCTTACGCAGGCCCAAACCAAAGGAGATGGAGATAATTACAACAAATGCGCAACATGGAGCATATGCTCATATTGGTCACAAAAGAAGTGTTACAACAAAGGAAGGAATAGTATACAATTATCATATCTGTCACAGAAATAGAGGATCATATGTCACTTCGGTCGGAGGTTTCATTACTGGGTTAATGTCTGTGGGTATAGGCGAAGTGCTAATGCCTCAGCTTGTACGACACTGCAAGATCCCTGTTCCTGTCGCGGCCGCTACCTCTGTGCTGGTAGTAATTGTGACGGTAATGTCAGCTTCTTTTACTCATATTTCTTCACTCATCTCTGAAGGAGGAATAGAGGCAGTCCCCTGGCATTTGGTGGCTTACACAGCTCCAGGTGTGATCATTGGCGGACAGATTGGATCGAGACTCCAAGGTCGGATACCTTCTGAAAAAATGGAAAGGATAGTAGCAACACTTTTCGGTGTTATAGGGATCGCAATGATATGGATAGTAATTGGCCAATTGCTATGACAGGATTGTTATTATTTGAATGCAAGGTTTCTTACGCATATAGAAGATATCACTCTTACGCGTGAGTGCCGACTTTTTTTGTAACATTTTATCAATCTCCTTCCTAGGGTATACCTATGCTTACGACACTGGTAGACCCAGTAACAATTTTCTTATTCTGAAGTCCTGGCTTCATTCTATGCAGAATAATAGTAAAATCCGGTGCAACAGCCTTTTCTTGAATTATCCCTGTATCTGCATCAACACCTGATGGAACGTCGTTGGATACAATGTAAGCCACCGAATTGTTAATACTGTCGATGGCGCTAGAAGCTGGCTCCCTTATCTTTCCTCCAGAGTATCCTGTGCCAAGAATTGCGTCAATTATTCCATCAGAATCGGCTATGATCATCTTCATCCGTCGAAGGTCATTCTTTCCCTCTACAGTGATTTTTGAGATCGCAGTTGTTTTCTCTATCGTAGTCCACTGTAATTTAGCATCTTTGGTTCTGATATGGGCGGGTCTCCCTAGAAGAATAACTGAAACATTTGCCCCATAGTACGAAAGGTGTCTTGCAGAGGTAAAACCTGCACCTCCATTGTTTGATAGGCCGCACACAATTGCGACCTTTTTTCTTCTTACGTTCCCGCGTAACCCTAGCAGTAACTGCCCGGCGAGAGCATTTCCAGCATTTTCCATCATAAGATAGACAGGCAGACCAAGAGAGACAGCCCTAGCATCAACCTTCCGCATTTCCTTTACCATGATGGCCTTTTTGTTAATCTGCAAAAATCCTTTGCATCCAACTGCTAGCAGTCTTGATTGATTTAAAAGGTATGTGGGAGAGTCGAATATTTTCTTTGAACATTAAAGGTAAATCTCAACAAATTCTGTATTATTTCTGTCTAATGACGACTAGAACGATACAAGAATCGATAGGAAAAACATAGCATATGGTGCTGTAGCGGGGATTTGTTGCAGGCAAGGTAATGGTTCCACTTATGATGTTGGCAACGATACTTGTGGGTATACCGCCAGAAGCGATGCCTGCTGCTCTGGGTATGTCATTTGGCACCAGCATGGGTAACGCAATATTGTTGGTCTTGTAGTGCAATTGTTGGGTAGCCTCAATCAGCTGGTCTATAATGATATAGGTTCTTAAGAAATCAACTTCTAGTGCAAGCACCTAAGCCAATTTATCATTCATGTAATTTTCGTAATCCATCCAATCCCATAGCATATATTCCCTTAATCATGCCAACCAATTCATTTTCTGGTATCCCCTTAGCACTGAATGTGCTTGACCACCCAACTTCACATGTACTTTCGTCAAGTTCTGTAACTTTCATAGTCCCCATGTAATCAACTATCGGCATAGACGAATTTACAATGATGTAGCGCAGAGTTCTATTTACTTCATCTACGTCAAGCAATTTTTCCTCAAGAAGCATAGGCGCTTGATCATGACTCATCTGAACTGTGCATGTTCTTTCTGCTCCGTAGCCTGATCCCTTCACGGTAGAGCTCTTGACTACCGGCAAATATCTTTCGACGCCGTCAAATTTGCGCAGTGTTTCCCATACCCTGCTTGCTGGTGCGTTAACTATCAATTTTGTTGAAACGAATACCATCTGTCTGATCTTCATTTCTCTACTTAATGTGCATGTCCTTGAACGATTAAAGTTCTATTCTAACAGATACAAGTGTCCAGAAATTTCCATCTTGCATTCTATTAGCCAACGCGTTGGCAGCTTGCTTTGCTTTGATTGTTCAACTAATTGTCCATCTATTTCAAGAAACTGTTAAAGCAAAATCTTCCACAAAACAGTCCAAATGGCAGAAAAACCTCTCCAAGACAATCATGCAGGAGGAATAGCCATAATCACTTTTGTTATCGCCATAGGAATTAGTATAGGTTACTACCAGTTTGTATACATACCACAAGCAAACAGCAAACCGATCTTGCCAGCAGCCATATTGGAGCCTCCAGAATCGATAGAGGTCAAGATTGTTGAAGGCTCTTCGCAGCCAGAACAGACAAGAAATTTCCAGCCCAAGGAACTGCGAGGTATAATGGGGCTTTCCAACAAAATAGTCTGGACAAGCGAGGATTCAGTTCCACATACTATTACTTCAGATGATGGTTATATTGACCAGATTAGCGGACCATTCGATTCTTTACAGCAGCAAGAAAAAGTGCCCGGCGGCTTTCTAACAGAGGGTCAGAGTTTCGAGTTCACATTTACAAAGGTCGGAGAATACCTGTATCACTGCGAACCGCATCCGTGGATGAAAGGAAAAGTAGAGATAGTTGAGAACTTTGCCTAAAATTAATACACGCTATCATAGTACTATTAGGTGACATCGAAGACGGGTTTACTACTATCCCCTATTTTGTAGTGCACCTCGTCAATATAATAGGCAGTGTCACTACAGGTTATGTGAAATTTTCTGCGCATACAGGTACGCCGTCAGTATGTTCTTCTAGTCTTTCAAGAATAGCACTTATGTAGATATAGATGAATAGCATGAGATAAAAAGAAATGGCCGAGATGTAACATACAGTTTTTGTCACACGTTAATTTATAGACTAGCCCTTAAAGCATGAATTATTTCCACAATGCTTAGAATTAATATGATATTATTCTATCTACGCTCGTAAGAAAATAGGTGCGAGATATTGTTTGTACGATTTCGATCTTCACGATTCTATTAGCATGAGGATCAAGCTAGCTTCTACTCGTGCGATTAACTTCATTGGTGATTCTTAGCACCACATCAAACACTGGCAAAACTCCCTTGATTCCAAAAACTACTGGATAGACAAGGGCATATCTGAGAAAAGTTTTCAATACTATGTTACGGCTCATGGCCCTTGCCACAGGTGGGCTTAACCTGTAGTAGAAGGCGAGCAGGTTTTCAAAGGATGTTTTGTGTCGAGACTGGAGCAACATATTATCTCTAAAATTTCGTAGTGATTGGACATATGGGTGTAGATGTGAACCCATTGCTGCTGTTGCAATGAAGCATTCCTCTGACTTTCGTTTCTTGTTAAATTCGTTTTGGAGATTGGATGGAAGAGATGAATAAAAATAAGGTGTCCTGCAGTTGGGACATGCAGCCAAGTTCCTATAGGGTGAAAGCCTGACGTATTCTTCATATCGTAGATATTCTTTTGGAACGCTGATCAGGTCGTGTATTATCCCTTCTGGGTTATGACATTTTGACAAGGAGGGCTCTCCAAGACGCGTCCCATCAAAAGGGCATACAGCATAATCATATGAAAGGCCACAGTAGTCACATTTCACTCTTCAATTCTGCCTCCATGCGTGTGAGTCACTTTGTTAGCTCCTGGATAATTTTCTGTTCAAGGTCTTTGGCATTCGGAACCGTGCCTTGCGAGAACAACTGACCATTAATCAAAAGTACTGGGGGATGCCATCCTCCCCTTTTAAGGGAAGACCGGAGGCTGCTTAACCACGGTTTTATCTCAATTGTAACCCTGTTGTCGTTAATCTCGTTTACAACCCTCTTAGTTACGTTAACCAAGATGTCACATTCTTCGCAGACTCTATGGGGTACTTTGAAAAACATTTGGTTGTCCGTCACCTTGTAAATGGTTATGCGAACCTTGGCCAAGGGGGTCATCGCTTTTCGCCAGTTATTAGGACATAGCTAATGATGCCGGAACTGATGCATTCTCTGATTTCTCTGATAGCCTTCTTGGTCCGCTCTAAATCCATGCTGAGCTCGATCTTTCCAAGACCCTTCAAGAGCTCTATTGTAAACATCTTTTTGTTTATATCGTCAATGAGTTGTATAATGGCGCTTTTCTTGTCATTAATAGAGATATTTGCAAAACCTGCGCTTTGCAATAGGGCTTTATGGCTCTCATCATTCTCAGCCTCCAGCAGGCAGACAAATCTATATAGGCTATCTCTGAGACTTTGTGGAATGGTGTCTCGGACAACAATGTCGGATATCCCAATTTTACCTCCATTCTTGGTCACACGATATATTTCCTCGACTGCCTTCTTCTTATTTGGAAATAAGCAGAGAGAGCATTCACATACCGTGCAATCAAAGATCTGATTTTCAAAATCAATGCATTCCGCATCACCTACCCTAAAGTCCACAAACTCTGAGACAAGAGAATTTGACAGGAGCTTCTTGGCTTCATCTATGTTCCCTTCTGCGAGATCCAACCCAGTAACATGGCAACCAAAATTCTTTGCAAGAAATATTGCAGTAGTTCCCACTCCACAGGCCACATCTAAAATCCTGCTGCCTTTTTGCAGTCCTAACTTCTCCCCAAGCTCCTTTGTCAAATCTAGTGCACCCGGATGCATGCTCTCGCCAAAGAGCAGCCTAGAGATTTTCTCTTGATAAAAATCGGCACAGCATCTTTTAAAATCAGTATTTTGCATTGTTTTTATCCGCTGCCCTTCTTTTATTGCTAAAATATGCATTCACCTCTTCTCGGTATTGTGGTATGTTGTTAAAAGCGCATATAGGCACTATTTTTCTACTTGGCGTTATCTCATGTATACAGCACTTTAGAAGCCTCTTTATGTCAAAGTTGAAAGGATCCATAAACGACTGTATCATAATTAGTTTGATGTTCTTCTCTATTCCCTTCAGATCTAGTGTGACGCCGCAGCATCCCATTCCAGTCCCGGATGAATTCTCTCCTACGCAACATTCAGAGGAATTTAATATTCTGAAAGATTCTTTGATCTCGCTGAGGCTTGCTATGGATCTGTTTGTGAAATAGTCCAAATATTCTTCCACGTTTACAATTCTTGCCAACGGTTTTACTTCATTGTCGTCAACATATAGATAGCACGAAGAATTACAGGTTGGGAAACAACATGGAGTAGGCACAAAATCAGAAGCTTTTAGGTTATTCCTGCTTTGTGCCGATATGCTCTTTATGACCTCAGGCAAGGTAACTATGTCAGTCGGGTCAAGTTTTGGATGTCTTCCTGCGTAGAAAGTAGGCTGGAATACAATGCCCTTGATAGATTTCCAAGATAATGCAAAGTCTGCTAACTTGCCAACCTCGTCCTCGTTAACACCTCTTTGGATGGTAGCTACAAGCATGATCCTAACTCCATGTTTTTCCATGTTATTGATTGCATTCATCTTGGCCTCCAGCAAATCCTTTCCCCTAAGTTTCTCATAGGTCTCTTCTCTAAAACCGTCAAACTGAAGGTAAACCACAGGGTTGAGCCTAGACAGGCGTTCCACAAAATTCTCATCCATTGACATCTTGATACCATTTGTGTTTATCATCACGTATTTGATGTCCTTCTCCCTTGCCCGACCTATCATTTCAAGAATCTGTGGATGTATCGTTGGCTCGCCTCCACTAAACTGGACCACCTCTGGATGGCCCTCATGCCTGATAAATTCGTCTAACATGAAGCTAACTTCTTCTAGAGAAAGAAAATCATGTCCTTCTGCGGTTGCAAAGCATGTTGGGCAGCGCAGGTTGCATGCATTAGTTACTTCAATTATGCCCACGCAGGAATGCTGCTCATGATCAGGGCAGAGACCGCAGTCGTAAGGACATCCTTTATCTACTTCCGTACCAAACTTCGCCGGCATCATACCACTTCGGTTGAATTTATAGGCGTTGACATATGCATCAAAATCAGAGCTAAGGAGGCTTTCAAACTCTCCGTACTTTTCACATCTCTTTTTCATGAATACTCTGTTATCTTTTTTGAAAATCCGTGCATCTACCACCTGTCTGCAATCTGGGCATATACTTCTTGTAAATTCAATAAGAATTCGATC
>DASUUX010000090.1:0-7149 GCA_036373855.1 Nitrososphaera sp. | reverse complement strand
ATACAATTGCAGATGACAAGATAGCAGAACACAAAGCATTTCGTGACGACCTAAGCTTCATGATACAGCTTGGCGTAATCGGCGCTGCATCGCCGCAGTACGAGCCTATCATTAATGCTTGGAAGGGGATGATGAATAAGCCTACGTGAGCATCCTAGTTCTGTACAACATTTTGTATGATGGTCAATCGAAAGTAGAGGGACTATTTCAACGTCAGCCCTGCAGAAGCGCTCAGGATGGGAAAGTAATAAGTGCATACAAGGTCCTTGCTTAGAAAGCTGCTGCTGATGCGCTGAGGTCGTGGGTTCAAATCATCCCACCCAGTCCATTTGTTTTATTCTGGTAAACTACGGTATTGGTTTGAGCTCATTTTTGATAAGTATCGTACAAATTCAGCAGCAATGTACTGCTGTAGCTTAGCATCATCCGCAACATTCTTCCATGTACATTCAGCTGTACTAGTAATTATTGCTATTATCTGTTTCTTTGCAGCACTACAGCTATAACCAACAACCGTTTCTTAATGTAACTAATTATGCCTTGCAAGAAATTGCATTACTTTTGAGCTAAATATGTTGCTGAACTTGACATTGTCATGACTTAGATTAGGAATGACAATCTGCTCTGTATTTGGCATATTATCATAAAGTATATCTGATATTCTAAGCAGCCACTTAGGGCTGAGTTCTGCCTTTACTAGAAGTGTGGGAATTATTGCTATTATCTGTTTGACATCTTCAGTAGTAAAGAACGGAGGATGTGCAGATTCCAATTCTCCTTCTAGGCTTTTTGCATTATCCATTAAGTATTGCTTATCTTTCTCTGTAAGCTGTTCAAAAAAGTTCTCTATATCCATGACTCTATCTATGAAAATTTGTGCTGCTTTTTTAAAATCTGCTCTCTTAAATGCCTCCTCAGTTGGAATTTGGATATGTGTTCTCACTCCATGAAGTAATTTAACATCCTCATTCCTATGACTCCCTGCAAGGAATGAAAGGATTGGAGGCTCATTAAGTACCATTGTCTTTGCTAATTCTGGGTTCTTTGATGCACAGTACAGTGTAATAAAGGCGCCATATGAAGCACCTATCAGGTGAGCTGGTGCGATATCTAATTTTCTTATCAGCTCAGCTAAATCCTTAGCATTATCTTCAATGGTGTTATCTTGAGCAACATTGCCAATCCATTTGTTTGGATAAGCAAATCTTCTACTGTATGAGATAGTACGCTATTTGCTAGAAAAATAGTCCATCTGAAATTGCCAACATCGATAATCATCGAGTCCTCCATGAACAAAGATAATAGCTTGGTGTTGACCAGCTTCTCCTCCTTGCTCTATATAGTGCAACTGCCGTCCGTTTATTTCGATGGTCTTGGGATTATTGGGCATTGGAATGATGTAGCAATCTCCTGTTTGGATAAACATCAAAAATAGCTGCATAAAAGGAATTACAAGTCTACTGGAATGTCTTAATCCATAGGCATTGCTGAGGTCGTGGGTTCAAATCCCATCCAGTCCATATTTATCGATCTGGTAAAATACGGCATTGGTTTGAATTTGATTTTAGGGGGTTGCCGATAGAGGAAGAAGAAAAACAAGAAAAAGAGGAAGAAATACCTACTACGTTGAATGGTTTTTTGAAAAACGCTGAAAGTCAATTTCTCTACGAAACTATTGATAGTATTAGGTCTTTGGCGATGTCAGGATTTGACGTTTTTCTCATTGTCAGGTTCTTTTTTGGTTGTGAAAAGCAGTTACACTAAAGGCAAAGCTATAGAGCACAAATATATCATAACATGGCAATAGAGAGGACTAAGGTAAGGAAAATTGCTATAACACTGCTTTTATTTTTCATAGCGGGTCTGTGCGAGATTGGTGGCGGATACCTAGTATGGCTATGGCTGCGAGATGGCATGAGCTGGATGCTCGGTGCTCGGCGGCTTCGTGCTGTTCCTATATGGAGTAGTGCCAACATTTCAGCCATCGCACTTTCACAGAATTTACGCTGCGTATGGTGGTATCTTTATTGTCATGGCTGTATTTTGGGGATGGATTTTTGAAGGCATACTCCTGATAGATTCGATGTCATAGGTTCTGCAATCTCGCTGGCTGGCGTGGCAATTATCTTCTATATGCCAAGAAAAGGAGAGAAAGCCGTCTGGTCGAAATAGTTACACAAGCGCCTGTCACATTAGCGCTGTTCTTTGCAGCTGCCTTTGCAGAGATAGGCGGTGGCTATCTTGTATGGCTATGGTTACGAGAAAAGAAAACCATTGCACTAGGTGCGTTAGGTGCCATAATCCTCTTCGTTTATGGGATAATTCCCACATTGCAGCCAGCAGAGTTTGGAAGAGTGTATGCTGCATATGGCGGGATATTCATAGTGTCAGCAATCATTTGGGGCAGAATAGTTGATAAAAAGAAGCCTGATAGATACGAGATTATAGGCTCGATAGTTGCCGTCGTTGGAGCAGCTGTCATTTTTTATGCGCCACGCTGAAGCTTTTTTATCTCAACATGTATAATTGTTCATGCTATGGAAATAAGATGCGCAGAATGTCAATGCGTTCAGCAGGACTGTATTAAGGTAGATGTAGAAAGATGCATACTATGCACGAGAGATGTGTGCTGCTGCATTAATATTCATAGCCGTAATTCCTCATTGAAAAAGAAGCCTCTAGCAATGGCTAAAATAATAACTACTCAACCTGACGATTGCTGCTCATCAGAGTCTTGTGAGAATAATAATAAAAATAGTAATGATACTTTGCAGCTTAAGCTAACAACGTCATCACTTTCGTCTTCGTCAGGCTTGTTTCAATTTCTTAAAAATATCAAAGGATTGTATGCAGCAGCTTTAGGAATAGAAATTCTCTGTATTGCCGCTGCGGAAATTGGTGAAAATACTGGTCTATACCTTTTTGGTATTAATCTGATAGGGATACCTATAGCTTATGCAATGGGCTATGCTCTTGCAGGATTTACAACCTTTGTCGCAATACTTGGTAGATATAATTATGGCTCAAACAGAAAGATTGATAGTTGCTGCTCTGTTCTGGAGCAAGGCGCAGGGTCAGGCTTTATTTCAAACCTCAAAATCACTTTCAAAAACTTTGTTGTAGGAATTGCCAAGCTTCCACAGCTACACAGACAACCAAACTTGAAATACATATTGAAATCAAGCACATACATTTTGGTTACTGCAGAGAGTGCATGTATTTTGACAGCAGAGACTGTAGACCTGATATTCTACCAGTATTCTATCTTTCTAGCCGTTCCTCTAGCACTACTAGCTGGTGCCTTTACAGTAGTTGCACCAGAGGCATATAGGAAAATAAAGCAAAAGGCAGTATAACCATCGTATCTCTCCCAACAACCACGAAATGTCAGATGAATTTGTGGTGATATATGTTGATAGAAAGTATGGAAATGCCTACTATGACAGATACAGGAATAACTGGATACCGTGTGCGGTAGAAGAACATGAAGAAGGCAGAGCATTACATGTAGATAAAAAGAGTGGAGCGCTCATATGTTATGGATATGGACATGAAAATAATTACATAAGAGGTCGAAGATACAAGATTGTCGAAATAGACGTAGATGAATGATGGTAAGAATGGACCGGGTGGGATTTGAACAGTTGTTCTCTTTAAGCTACTGTTGTCTAGATAGGCTTATCACCAGAATGCTGGCTGAGGTCGTGGGTTCAACTCCCACCCGGTCCATTCTTATCTGCGAGGGAACTACGGCATTAAATTGAGCTCATTTCTTTGAAGTAGTAGCGTATTCCTTAGCACCAGTAAAGTCTATTGCGACAAGTGGCTCATTTCCAACTACCCATGCGTCATGACCTGGTGGAACATACACCGCTTCGCCCGGACCAAATTCTTGCTCTGTTCCATCATCCATCCTAACTCGTATTCTTCCTGATATCACGTATTGTGTATGTGTAACTTGACAGCTATTTGTATTCACTATGGGCTTGACATCTTTGGACCACTTCCAACCCGGCTCAGCAGTGTACCTTCCAATTGTTGCGTCTCCAAGGTTGACAAGCTCTACCTTGCCATTTGAAAATTTTCTGATATCGTCAGGTTTTTTGTCAAGGTTTCTTGATTGCATCTCGTGATGCATGGATTATGTATTATTGCCGTTACTATAATAGCTTTTTGACTTGATCAATAGCTCTGCTCTTTAGATAGCAATTAGAGAGATGATTAAGAAAGCTATTGTGTAGAGCTGAGGTCGTGGGTTCAACTCCCACCCGGTCCACTTTTTCATGTTATAGAACTACGGGAACAGGTCGCAGGTTGTTCAAAAAATTCTCGCCTCATGACCTTGGGTGCATATGCATGACTCTATCTCTTTTTTTGCATTAGCTCAAACCTTAAAGCTATGGTTGAGGTAACAAATTCTCAAAGGGAAGCGTTCCACCTTTCCATTCCCACTCTGCAAAACGGTTGATGCCTTCCTCAGGAGAGTATTCAACTTGACCTATTGCTACCAGGTTGTCAAGGAATGCTAGCTGCCCAGTAGAGTTTGTGCTAAAATACGTAACACTAGTTCCATTTCCTGAGCCATCAGGATTTGTACGAGTGAGCAAAACGAAGCTGATGGTTGCATTTTCTCCTTCTTCTTCTGCTGGACCACCTTCAGTCATTATAACGGCATGACCTTGATTAAAGGAAAGCCCGTTAGGTTGAATATTGATTGTGACGTTTCCTGTCTCAGCCGCGTTTATGATACCTGTAGCGTTTGGAGGCAGAATTATTCTGTTGCCCGAATACGAGATTACAATATATGTTTCATTTACTGGGTTCACGTTTGATTCTACGTCTTCCCCTTCATCATATGAGAAAAGACGACCCAAAAGAGCATTTGAAACATTGTTATTAGTGGTATTAGTCGTGCTGCTTACAGCTTCCTCTTGCTCTCCTCCTACTGATGTAGTAATTATAGTAGTGGTGTTGCCAGTTGTAGAGGCTGATACTAGAGTAGTAGTCGATGCAAAGATTATTGCCAGCGTGAAGATTGCTGCTGCAAGATAGATATTGTGTAGAGGTGTTTTTCTATTATTGTTACTAATGTTCAGCTTCTTCATTCTGCGTGCATTTTGCCTCGAAAACAAAGCTTTAAAAAGTTACGCCAATGGACGAGAAGAGATCACTAAACTAAGCTCTATGATAAGGAGTAACAATGTACTACCCTCACATACGAACATCATCAAGTCCTTTCTCGTCGATCTAAAGAATCCACTATCGCTTTTGCAGTCTCTATGGCTCCTCCCTTATTTTCGTCCCTCAGGTAAAGCTTCAACTTATTTTCTTCCTGTTCTATCAAAACCTTGAAAAGATTTGATGTATTTGCTTACAGTATTCTAGGTTCGTAAACACGCACCGCTAAGCGAAGTCTTCAAGATAATAGACCGGGTGGGAGTTGAACAGCAATACATTTCTCTTTTCATAGCTGCCCTCTGATAGAAGTGGCTAGGATTGCTGAGGTCGTGGGTTCAACTCCCACCCGGTCCATTTTTATCTACGAGGAAAATGCGGCATTGAAGTGAGCTTGTTTTCGGTTATTGTCGGACAAATCCAGCAGTGCTAGGATTTTCTAGCAAAGACACCCAATCGCATAAAGTCCAGCGACCATGCCCTACCAGATTGTTCAAACTCATTTAGAAATACATCAAGAAATTGCTCTTTCTTCTGGGCATCAGGAAGATAACCAAGGAAAGTTCTCAGTGTCACCAACTTTACAAACATGGCAAAGCTTTCTAGATCAGGATAAACCATAGTTTGGTCTGATAAATAAACCATAATATCTCTAAATCCTGTTTGTTGTAGCAATCTTTCCGTGTCATCTGGCTTTGGGAAATACCATGATTGTTTCCAATTAGCGAAATATTTTCTGAACTGATCGCCTTGCATTACCTTAAAAACTATAGATGATATCTTGTCCAGATTTCCGTAACCATCGCATTCTACCAAAAGCTCACCACTATTTGGTTTCAGCAATTGCCAGAAGTGTGAGAATACGCCTTCTTGATTTAGAATCCAGTGAAGGGCTGAGTTTGAAAAAATTACGTCTACCTCTGTTGGAAGATTCACCTTGTCCATGCTTGATTGGATGACTTGCACATTTTTGTAAGTTGATAAGCTTGACTTTGCTTGCTGAATCATATTGGGATCAGCGTCTACGGCATAAACCTTACCATGGGGTACTTTGTCGGCGAGAATTTTTGTGAGGTTCCCAGACCCAGCTCCTGCATCCATGACTATTTCATTTCCAATCCATCTCCGCTTCTCAAGTAGCTTCCTACCCCACTCTAGCTGCACAGTGCTAGAAACCTTGTCATATGTTTCGGCATCCCATGAATGATTACTATTATTATTCTTCAATTCGATTCTCGTATCATGTAGTAGTTTGGTTTATTGAATAAATTCTAATGGATATAAGGCTACTTCCTCAAAACTTCGATTGTATGTCTAGGGCTGCTAAGCATGCAAATAGAAAAAGAGAGGATAGACCGGCAGAGATTTGAAAAGCTCCTTTTCATCCGCAGCTGATGGAACTAGAATAGAATGATGCTGGATGAGATCGTGGCTTCATCTCCCACCCGGTCCATTTCTTCTAATCTGGGAAACTACGGCATTAAATCAGGTTTGTTTTGGGAGGTTGTCGGACAAAACCTCTAGTAATGTGTGTACTCTAAAACATCATAATGACAAAAGGTAAAACGCTTACTGCAAAGAAGTCATCAGTTACCTTATAAAAACCATTGCAGAAATGTCTCAGATTGTCTCAAAAAAGCCCTGATAGTTCGCAAATCAAATAGAGCATATTCTTTTAATGAATTACCTAGTGATCATCTTTGCCCGGGTCTCTATTTTTCTGACTTGATATAATCAATCTCCAGATTGTTCCGGTGTAAGATATTGATTTAACTATTAAAAGCACATAAATGAATGAGGTAAGTGGGATGGCAAGGAAGAAGCAGTTTGCGATATCATTTCATCATCGCAGTACCATGACTTTGATACTTATCTCAGTAGTTATGCTTTTGCCTTTTTATTACACTCCCCAGTTAGCTTGGAGTCAATCGCTGGAGACTGCCCAAGATAATGCATACACTAGAGCCCAGACAG
>DASUUX010000089.1:0-9258 GCA_036373855.1 Nitrososphaera sp. | reverse complement strand
CTATATCAGCTTTGAACCCAACATTGCTGATAAGAATTATCAGCATGCAACTAAATATGGACTTGACTTTGTCAAGAGAATAGTAGAACTACAAGACCAATAAGCATCCCAGCATAGCTTGCATCTATTCCTTGGGAGTGGATAAAATTCCACTATAAACGATATACGTTTCATGTAGGGGACTTCAATTTGACATATGACTAGGAGAAAATAATAACGTGACGAAGCTACATTAGTCGAATAGGTGTATGCACTGTGTACTCTCCATCCTCCGCATGTCCAAACTCGCAAGTTCAAGGTGTATAGTAAGACTAGTCAATTTGATGCAACATTATCAAATTTTTCCCTATATTCGTATACTATCTTACTTATACTCGACATATACCATTCACATAAGGTTATTACATCCTCATCAGGTCTTTCATCAAAGTGCCATGTCTAGATTGCGTGTATCTTGATAATATCATCAGCTGTAGGTGCTATCTAAGCTGCAGACTGATTTGTCAAGTAGGTGCTCTCTTTCTTCTCATCCAGCTCAATTGTAGAACCACTGGGCATAGCAAATACATCTGGAAAGGAAAAGGAAAATCGGAATCCTGGTTTGACCGGTTTTTCATGGATTGATATATCTCGCAGATTGATAAAAAAGGTGATCAGCTTGTCATTTTTCATTTCTTCTTGCTGGAGCTTGTACAGCTTTCGAAACCCGCGGCCTGATCATACTCTTCTTGCATGACGATAGTGATGCTTCGAGCTGCCGATAGGAAAGCACTAAGATTGAATCTGAGCAGCATCCAGTCTTTAGCAGTCTGCTTCATCCGAGTTAAGAAGTAGCCGGACTCTTCGAGTTTGTTTCGTGTATCGTTCCGCAAGCTATACCTTATGTTAAAAAAAATCATAATATTTAGGTCTTGGGCACTACAGGTTCTAAGCTTATAAAGCTCATTTTATCCTTCAAGCATCAAAGGAAACTTTGCTGACAATAGAAGGACAAACGTCCTGACATGGCGGCTGCTGCTGCTGCTGCTGTAAGTAAAGTCCCGGTATGCATAGTGCTCTAGCCGTCAGATAATCCCTTGACACGGTTTTCTATCTCATCTTTTTCTGACTTCATATGCTCTCTAAGCGACTCAAATGTGTCAAAAGACTGGCCGCATTCCTTGCACCTTAACAATTCACTTGAAGGCACACAGTACCACAGACTACAAGATTTAAAAAACCTCCACTTCTGCAAGCACAGGATATAATTTTACTGTCTCATTCCCCAATATTATCTAGATTGGTAAAAGACGTCACAGCTATCTAATAGGTCACCCGTAGGTCATCTATATCATTGGCAGCTCTTAAATCTCGATGCATTACAGTAACAGCGTTGTTTCAGCAATTCTTGCTCCAAAGCGGGACAGAAATAGCAGTAATCGCTGCTACAGTGATAATTGGTCTGCTCGTACTGTGGATAATTGTTTCAATACCTGTATGGGTAGCTGCCAAGATCCTCACACGCGGAAGAGTTACGTTTAGCCGCGCCATGCTAGTGACGGCTCTCGGTCCCATCATATATGCTATAGTATTTTTCATTTTTGCTGCTTTACTTACAGCCATAGTTGGAGACCCAACTCTGCCTGTCATAATAGGATTCATTGTAGCCTTCATTGCTTGGATAGGTGTATTCAAAAAGGGATTTCATACTGGATGGCTCAGAGCACTTGGAATAGCTATCCTTGCAATCATAGTGTTTGCAGTAATGGGATTAATAATCAGTCTCCTAATACAGTTAATAGTTCCTCAAGCTCCACCAATAACACCAATCCCGCTCCAGCAAGCCTAGACGCTAATGCGGTAGTTGAATTCTCGTTCCGCCCACTCTAAAAGAGCTAGCAGGTCCATGGCCACATAGTCAGAACTCTCTTCTGCGACTGGCCGCAGCTGTGGCGTAGTGACTGCCGTAATGCGAAGCTCACCCCTGAGCCTTCCCTTCATCTCCTTAGCAGTTGACGATAGGAATCGAAGCGACCCCTCACCAGATGAAAATATACATACAAGCATCAGTCCGTGCTTGTTACTCCACAAACGCAACAAATAACGCTGAAAGTCAATATCAAAGAAAGGGTCAATCTGTTCCCCCACATCGCCAATATAAGAAGAATCCCAGCCGCGAGCCAACAATGCCACAGCTGCGCTTTTAGCCATATGGATTCTATCTTCAGAGCCAGCCACGCATATGACATGGGCGTTTGCCTTTTGCTCTGGAGGCCGGACATTGAACTTGACTAAATCAATAAGCTCCATCATCAGATTTAACAAAAATATGCGTTCTGTCTTGTTGAGTCTCCCTCTACTGTACAACTCGCCTATGGTGTTAACTGCCGGCACTATGACGTCCGTCATCACTTTTACTTGGTCGACATTAGAGTTCATGACGCTCAGTAAGATTCTTCGGGCATGATCTTCGTCACCGGCCAGAATCGAGCTTATCAGCTTTTGCTGAACTTGAATATAGTTGATCGGGAATTCGATATCCCCAACTCCAATTTGTAGAAACCATATGTTTACATTGCCTATTTTTTTCTTTTTGAGAAGACCCATTGCATGCATGACATCAAGATATTTAGTAATTGTCATCCTGTTGATGCCAATCCTGTCAGCGAGTTCTACGCCTGATAGTCCTGTGCCTCCGGCGCTTTGCAAAGCATCAGTTATCCTGCGCTTGATCTCGTCAAGTGTATAGCGCCGGTACATAAGTTATCTGATGATGATATGCAAAATAAAACCCTTTTTACCGGCGCTTTTTCTTCACCATCTTCCTTGAATTTGATATCAAATCAGTAAGGGCATTGAAGGCTTTTCCGACCTGCTCCATCTTTACAAGTACTATGGTGTCTGTATAACAGCTGACAGTGTCCTCAATGTTTATGTGCCTCCTAGCAAGCTGGTTATAGAAAGCAATGGCGCATCCTGGTGTCTTGATAATATCTTCTGGACTGTGTATAATGATAGCTGCTAGGCCGTTTTCGATTTCGAGAATATCGTCATAGGCAAACATTACTTTGACATCTTGAAGCAAAAGATCGTCAAAGGCAAGGGTAATTGACATTATGCTTTCTGATATGCTGATAAAATTGCCAGCGCTTTGGATCATTGCTTTAGCAACCTTTTCAATCGTCTTTTTGCTCTTCTTGGCTGAGACCTTGGCTACGTCTGTGTTGACGGTTATCGTACTAGCTGCCAATATTGATGCAATGGGCTTTTCCTGTACATTATAATCATACTTTGATCGCTTCAGCGCCGTGATGATGCTTTCTATACTGATAGCTTTGCCAAGCATATGATCAATTTGCGGCTTTATCAAACGGGCAAGCGCGCTGATGTTACAGTAATTACGCTGAAGCGAGTCTTGAAACGAGAGATCGCTGCTAACCATCTCTCTAACGGCCTCGGTTATCGATTTTTGGTTGCTGGCCAGCATGGGTCAATGTTACCTTGATTTAGGTCGTTCCTGACCAAAAAATATAAATGTAATGCTTGAAACGCACACGCATATAATTGGGCAATAATGGTAAAGTTATATTGGCTTACTCAGGCGGCTTGGATACTTCTGTTTGTATAAGATATCTTCAGACATTGCACAACCTGGATGTGATAACAGTCACTGTCGACTGTGGGCAGCACGACGACTTTAAGGAGATTGAAAGGAAGGCAGAAGCAATAGGGGCAATAAAACATGTTTACATCGATGCCCGCGAAGAGTTTGCCCGCGATTATATAGTGCCAAGCATTAAGGCTAACGGCCTCTACCAAGGTAAGTATCCCCTTGCGACTGCGCTTGCCCGTCCACTGATTGCTGCAAAAGCAGTCGAAGTTGCAACGAAGGAAGGCGCAACTGCAATAGCTCATGGCTGCACAGGTAAAGGCAATGACCAGATTAGGTTTGATGTTACAATGCATGCGCTTAGCCCAAACCTTAAAATCATTGCTCCAATACGCGACCTCAACCTGACCCGTGACCTTGAAATATCCTTTGCAAAAGAGCAGAACATACCAATAAGCTCCGAGGCAAAGAAATACAGTATTGACATCAACCTCTGGGGCAGAGCACTAGAAGGCGGTAAGATAGAGGAAGCTGACTTTGAACCACCTGAAGAGGCTTTTGAATTTATCAATTTTCAGAATGACAAGGCTGGTTATATGGAAATCGAATTCGATCAGGGCGTCCCGGTAGCGGTGGATGGCGAGCATATCCCTCTCATTGACCTCATCCAATACGTCAACGATAAGGCTGGTGGACATGGCGTTGGTATCGTTGACCACATTGAAGACCGCGTAGTGGGAATTAAGTCACGAGAAGTGTACGAAGCGCCAGCTGCCGTGGCAATAATTGAGGCTCACAAAGACCTAGAGAAAATGGTACTTACAAAGCATGAGCTTGCATTCAAGCAGATAGTTGACAATCAGTGGAGCTGGCTTGCATATTCGGGCCTATGGGAGGATCCGCTGCGCACAGACTTGGGTAAGTTTATAGATGCGACACAAAATCGTGTTTCAGGAAAAGTTAGGCTAAAGATGGAAAAGGGATCGCTTCGAGTAGTTGGCAGGGAATCAAAATATTCTTTATATAAAGATAATCTGGCAACATATGCCACCGGTTCGACCTTTGATCAGAGTCTTGCAAAGGGGTTCGTGGAGCTTTGGGGGTTGCAGTCGGTCATCGCAAATTCAGTGATTGCAGGCCTATCTATAGATAAAAAAAACAAAGAGGAGGTAAAAAATGAAATCAAAAGTTGAATGCCAAGAATGCGGAGCTGAAATCAGCGTTCCAGAAGATGCAGTGGTCGGGGAGATCATAACTTGCCCTGACTGCGGTGGCGAGTATGAGATCGCCTCGAAGGGAGAAGACAACCTGGAGCTGAAGCCCGCTGAAAGAGTAGGCGAAGATTGGGGACAATAATGGTCGAGGTGAGCATCATATGCGACAAAGTTCGCTTCGAGGAGAAGACACTGTACGAAAAAACGCAGAAGAAAGGTATTAAGTCGAAGATAGTGGATGCAAAGACAATTACTATTGGCACATATAGCAAAAAGAAGGACTTCCTGCTAGGAGATGTAATGCTGCAGAGAAGTGTAAGCTATTACCGCGGTCTCTATCTTACTGCTTGCCTTGAATTTCTTGGGTTCAAAGTAATAAACAGATTTGAAGTGGGCCAAACTTGTGGAAACAAGCTTATCACATCGCTTAAGCTTGCTGAAAACAAAATTCCCTCTCCAAAGACGCAGTTTGCATTTAGCGCAGAATCTGGGCTAGAAAGCATCAAGAACACCGGCTTTCCACTTGTCCTCAAGCCGATCGTGGGTTCGTGGGGAAGGGGGATATATCCACTTCGTGACCTCGAGACTGCAACCACGATAATTGAAATGAGGGAAGAGGATGACAGCCCACTTTCTCGCATATACTACATTCAAGAAATGGTTGATAGGCCGCCGCGCGACATCCGCTGCATAGTAGTCGGCGACCAAGCCGTCACTGCAATCTATCGCTATTCTTCACAATCAGAGTGGCGAACAAATGTTGCCCGGGGAGGCAAGGTCGAGCTTGCGCCGATGACAAGGGAAATCGAAGATCTAGCCCTAAGGGCTGCAAAAGCTGTAGGAGGAGGCATCTTGGGCGTGGATATGATGGAAGACAAGAATCATGGGCTGGTCGTTCATGAAGTAAATAACACGGTAGAATTTCGCGGCGCTGCCAGCGTCTCAAAGGTTGATATTCCAAGCGAAATGATCGACTACGCAGTAAAGGTAGCAAGGAAATGATGACCGATTCTGGTCACTATTGACCTATTCAGGGTTATAGCTGACCAAAAAATATAAATGAGGATTTTTGAAGCGAAAAACTAAAAGAGATGCATTTTAGCAAAGGAGAATTTCAGAAATGAAAGTTGGAGTGGTTGGCGCTTCCGGATACGTAGGAGGAGAACTACTGCGGCTTTTGGTGTCTCACCCAAAGATAGAGCTTAGTATGGTAACATCGCGGCAGAAGGCAGGCGAGTATGTACACCGTGTTCACCCAAGCTTGAAGGGTTTTGTAGACATTACATTCTCTCCAATGGACATGGAGAAGCTGACGGACAATTGCGACCTTGTATTTACATCAGTACCCCACGGCAAGGCAAACAAAATAGTCAAGGACCTATACGACAGAGGAATGAAGATAATAGATCTGTCAGCAGACTTTAGGCTCAAAAATCCCAAGGACTACGTAAGGTGGTATGGCTGGGAGCACCCTTTTCCTGAAATGCTGAGCAAGTCAGTCTACGGAGTTCCAGAGTTTCACCGGGAAGAGATTAAGAGCGCACAGCTGGTCTCCTGCCCCGGTTGCATGGCAGTAACCTCACTTCTTGCTCTTATGCCACTGATTGAAAATAACCTCATAGATACTGATCACATTGTAGTTGACAGCAAGATTGGATCCTCTGGAGCCGGGCAGAAGGCCAATGCAGGGACGCATCATGCAATGCGTTATGGTGTAGTCAGACCCTACAAGCCTGCAAAACATAGACACACTGGCGAGATTGAGCAAGAGCTTTCACTCGTTGCAAAGAGGCAAATTAAGGTGAGCATGAGTCCTCACGCAGTCAATATCGTCAGAGGCATTCTGACTACTAACCACACGTTCCTCAAGAGACCAGTGGAGGAGCTAGAGCTATGGAAGATGTACCGGAACGCGTACAAGGGCGAGCCCTTTGTAAGATTAATTCGTGACAAGAAAGGCCTCTACAAGTTTCCAGATCCGAAATTCGTAGTCGGCTCGAACTTTTGCGACGTGGGCTTTGACATAGATGAGTACAACCAGAGAATAGTGGCACTTTCTGCCTCTGACAACCTAATGAAGGGCGCTGCTGGGTCTGCAATACAGAATATGAACGTAATGTTTGGATACGGCGAAAGGGAAGGACTCATGTATACTCCATTGACACCAGTATGATAGTCATAAAGATAGGCGGTAGCGTAGTAGACGGGCTTCATTCCTCAGCTCTTGCGGACATAAAGTCAACGGTTGAAAAGTACAAGCTTGTTATTGTACATGGTGGAGGCAAGGAAGTGACTGCTACTGCAACTAGGCTAGGAAAGGAGCAAAAATTCATTGTGTCGCCAGGCGGTGTGCGTAGCCGTTATACAGATAAGGAGACTGCCGAGATCTATACAATGGTCATGTCAGGAAAGCTGAACAAGGTAATAGTCCAGATGTTGTTGCGCCAGGATATCAATGCAGTCGGCGTTACTGGAATAGACGGCCGTATATTGAAAGCAGAGAGAAAGAAGAAACTTCTGATTATAAATGAAAAAGGAAGAAAGATGGTAATAGACGGCGGCTATACCGGCAAGATAACCTCCGTTGACGCCGCTCTGGTAACTGATCTCGTTCGCAGTGGCTATGTGCCTGTGATTTCGCCGATCGCATTAAGCGAAGATTTTGATTTTCTCAATGTGGATGGCGACAGGGCTGCAGCATATGTGGCAGGCGGCATTAAGGCAGACAAGGTTATCTTTATCACAGATGTAAATGGTCTAATACTAGATGAAAAACTTGTCAATTCAATGACCATAGATCAAGCAAAAGCGGCATTACCAAAGATAGGGTCTGGTATGGACAAGAAGGTGCTTGCATGTATAGAGGCACTTGAAATGGGAGTCAAAGAGGCAGTGATTGCTTCTGGTCAGATCGAAAACCCACTGTCTACAGCAATAGCCCATAGAAATTGTACGGTGATAGTTCCATGTTGAACGACGAAGACCGGTATTTGGCAACTCTTTACCAAAGGTTTCCAGTAAATATTGCAAAGGGCAAGGGTACAAGGGTGTGGGACACTGCAGGCAAGGAATACATTGACTGCATGGGCGGTTATGGAGTTGCTCTGGTTGGCCACTGCAACGACAGAGTAGTAAACGCTCTCAAAAAGCAGGCAGAAATACTCATCACGGCCCACATGTCCACATACAATGATACTCGATTAAGATTCATGGAAAAGATAGCGTCAGTGGCTCCATCGTCTTTGAACAAGATATTCTTTGCCAACAGCGGTGCCGAATCTGTCGAAGCTGCACTGAAATTTGCACGCAAGTATAGCGGCAGGCATGGTGTGATAGCAATGAATGGTGCATATCACGGCAAGACGTTTGGCGCGCTTTCTGTGACATACAGCGAAAAATACAGAAAGTCATTCATGCCGCTACTGGATGGTGTGAAGTTTGTTCCCTACAGCAATCCGTCGATGCTGGAAGAAGTAATCGACGATACAATTGGAAGTGTAATCCTTGAGCCCATTCAGGGCGAGACGGGCATTATCGTTCCTCCAGATGACCTTCTGCCAAAGATCAGAGAGATCTGCAATAGGCGCAACCTTGTACTTATATTTGATGAGATCCAGTCAGGCCTTGGGAGAACCGGAAAAATGTGGGCAGGTCAAAACTGGAATACCACCCCAGACATTATGTGCCTTGCAAAGGGCATAGCCGGTGGAATACCTATGGGGCTTGTTCTTGCCAAGCAAGAGATAATGGATTCAATGAGGCTTGGAGAGCATTCTTCTACATTTGGTGGAAGCCCTATAGCATGCGCAGCCGGTACTGCCACAATGGAAGCTTTGATCGATGATAAACTGATTGATAATGCTGCAAAGATGGGTGTGCACTTTAAAGAAGGACTCAACCGACTGAAGGAGAAGCACAGGATAGTCCGACAGGTAAGGGGTATTGGGATGATGCTAGGGGTCGAACTTCGCTTTGACGTCAAAGACATACTCTTTGACGGAATTCGCCATGGATTGCTGATTCTTTACTCGGGAAGAAATATTCTAAGACTACTTCCGCCACTTGTAATGGACGAAATGACGGTTTCCCGCGTAATTGATATATTAGACATTATATTAACTGATGAGGAAAAGAGAAGAAATGTCAGCTAAGGTAGACGAAACTGATGAAAAGATACTACGCATTTTGCAGGCGGATTCGCGCAGGGCATTTGTCGAGATTGCTAATGAGATTGGGCTTTCCGAATCGGCAGTTCGGCGAAGAGTCAAGAACCTTGTTGATAGGACTATCATTAAACGCTTTACTATTGAGCTTGAGGCAACCGACAAGACAAGTGCGATAACGCTAATCTCTGTGTCTTCAACTGCAGATACATCGGCTGTGTCCAATCAGCTGATGAATCTAAATGGAGTCAAAGTGGTCTACGAAATAACTGGCCAATATGATATAGCTGCT
>DASUUX010000088.1:0-41771 GCA_036373855.1 Nitrososphaera sp. | reverse complement strand
GCCTCTTTGCCAAGTGCTATCAGGATATTGTAGGTAGAGTTCTCTAGTTTGGTAGTTTCGTCCTTTGTTGCTGATCCTTGCGAAGACATGTGTGTGTTTCTTAAAGGCATAAAAAAGATTAAAAAGGTTACATACTATTTTTTCATGGCTGGCTGGCTGGCTGGCTGGATCATGCAGAAAGTTCTGAAAGGCTTGTTGTGATACAGAGAGCTGGCACCCAGTAGAGAGGTGTGGTATGGTATCGAAAAAAGAAAGATAATCCGACCAGCTTTCGAAGGCATGTGGCTTTCCCTTCAAGACAGTTTTTGCAGGTTCCAGGCAGCCTTGTGGTTTGCCCCTGTCGCAATGTGTTAGGAAAGGTGGCGGCCAATCTTTCGGATTGACCGTGTACCTGCTTCCGCATTACGGCAGCCATTCAGCCCCATGGGCCCAGCAGGCCTTTACCTGCTGCGCAGATCTGAATGATGGATCAGCCCTCTTTTTCGGCTGGTCGGAGCCTTATTCTCGGCAGACATCTATTTATGCTTTTATTGAAAAATTCTGGAATATGCGCTGCTATTTCTGGATAATAACCCCAATGAATACACAAATCTAGGGCTCTGACTGACAAGGCATCAAAAAATTGAGGATTACGGCTGTACCAAGACTGCCCGAAAATCCTGATGTTAATCGATCTGAACTGTTTAGTTTTTGAAAGTTGAGGTGTCGAACCATCAATATCCACACAACTGATTGTATTTTTTCATTGGGACAATTGTCGATTGCTGTTGAATGTCATAGCTTTTGTAGATGAACAGATGATGGCAGCTGCAGGGAAACTATCTGGCATTGGTTCGCATACCACATGGCCGAAACACCTGCGGAGATAGCTGGGATAAAGGTCGAAAGATGAAGGATGATATCCTGTTCAGTCTTCAGGTGCCTTCTAGCAATATTGAGCAGAGATTATTGTGAAAGGATCCGGTAACTCAGCAGGGAGAGAGGGATGGTCGATAGCCTGCATAAGAAAATTGGCATGATCTTGCATCAAGTCATCAGAGCGGAAAAAAGAGATGAGGAAATGCGCCTCTATTATTGAGACCACGCTATTAGTGTGTAATTAGGTGCACATCACTCTTTCTTCTTGATATCATGAATGCAATCAGCCTTGCCAAGAAGGATATGATCCTTTGACGGCTGCATGCTGCTCCATCCAGTCCGGCAACACCTTATGATCGAGGTGGGCTACAAGGCGATCTAGAAAGGGTTCTATCCAGCGCTTGCTTTGTTTACCATAAACTTACCGTCAACGAATACAGGCGCCTCAACCCCCCAGCTCCACTTTTTCTTTGGAGTTATCTTGAGGTAGGTCGTGCGTCCCAAGTATCCTTCATGGTCGCCTGTCACATCCGCAGTGCCGTATATCTTCATTCCTCGGGGTTCCCAAGAGTCGCCGGGCTTCAGATCATCAATCACCAATGAGACCTTGTTGTTCTTCATTACGTTCTTGTATTTGGTGGTGTTGAGCAGGTTCTTGCCGCTTATGTAGAAATTAGCTCCATCAAAATCAAAGCCCACGGGAACAATATCAGGTTGCAGCTCTTCTGGCGACACCGTAGCAATTCTTGCAAGCCGCTGGCTTTTGATATACTCTGCTTCTTTTTCAGAGAACATGGATATGTACTTTAGGCTTCCACACGCAAAAAGCTTGCCCTTGACTACTCGAAAATTCGGATTGCTCTCATTGTCTTCTTCGCTAGACGACCGCTTAGGCCACAATAAGCTTCAGAAAAAAGGAGATCACTTAATGGCAGTAGTCATTCAGAAAGATCTTCCAAAATTCTAAAATATTTTTTATTGCAGAATAATAGTAGCCCGTAGCGCAAGTGGTGGGGTCTACGAATGTTAGGTATTGACTTGATGTCCGTTTATGCCCGTCCTTGCTGTCTACGGGTTTTACTATAAAAACTCCTCCTTTTTTAGGCATAATGTGTCACTTTAGCTATTGTCTGCAGAGCAGATAGTTGACCTCATAATCAACTATGCCTATACTAGAAAGGAAGAAATCGAAAAACACAGAGTATTGCTTGGCTCTGAACAAAGTAATCCTTCTAGACAGATTGATGATGAAAAAATTATGGAAATTGACAATTGGATAAAATTCCTGATTGATGTCAAACATGGAAAATTAGACTTATCGAAGACAGCAGAAGCTTAGAAAAAAGAAGCTCTTTCTCTTATTTTGTCGAGATTTTTTCTGCCGCATTGTCCTGTTGGCCAGAACATCAAGTTTTTGATCTGTAATGGCTACGTTGCATAATTCAAAGCGTTTATAGCATTCAATCCTCCTTCTAACATAATAATGGCAACGAAAATTTTTGTGAATTTACCAGTAAAAGATCTTAATAAGACAACAGAGTTCTTTACCAAACTTGGTTTTAGATTTAACCCTCAATTTACTGACGAGAATGCGACGTGTATGATCGTTGGTGAGGATATATTCGTAATGCTTCTGGTTGAAAAATTCTTTAAAACTTTTACTAAGAAGGAAATTTGTGATGCTACAAAAGATACGGAAGTGATAGTAGCATTATCTGCAGATAGTAGAGAAAAAGTAGATCAGATGATAAACAAGGTTATAGAAGCTGGAGGCAGGGAATCTATAGAGCCACAAGACCACGGATGGATGTATGGACGTAGTTTTCAGGACCTTAATGGACATCTCTGGGAGATAATATACATGGACGAAAGTGTAATAAAAAAAGCGTAAGAAAAGAGTCCCTGATATGAAGACAGTAAAATATAGGTGACCTATGAAAGTTGATTTCACAGGTTGAACATCATGAGAATTTAGCAATCAAAACATACGGAAAATATCTGTTTATTTAGGAATGAAAGAATTCAAATTTGACTTTCTCTACTTCACTCCCGCCACACGCTGCCCTCTATTTTGGAAAACAAAAAATCGATATGACGATAACAATAGTTTGAATGAATCTTGAATACTACATTAATAAAATATTTGGCTAATCAACTTCTAAGATATTCTTGTGAACTAAGAATTTAATAAGAATTTAATATACTCAACCATGAGTCAGAATTCAATTGGATAGAGAGAGAAATCTAAGCTCCTACTCGCCAACTTTTGTAAACAGTAAGCACTTTACGATATCCTGTGTGGGTTTAACGAAGAAGGTATCAGTTAAATATACTTGGGACAATAGCAAAATAACTTTGCTAGTCGGTGATGCGGAAAATAGGATGATAACTGCACCATCATCGTTATTTATCTACCGTAGTATATGTTAGATATATTACAATTGGAATTGTTGTTTTATTCGCACTATTCTAATTTTTTCTTTGGATCAGTTTCATTTTCATACCATATTTAGGTCGCAATGTAATTGCAGGATCCAGTTTGATGCGCTGACCTGGAACCAGGTGCATTGTACACTTTTGTGCAATAGCAGCAATGATAAGTATATACCTTCCATCCATGCGAAGGATTCTCCAATGCAACCTCTTATCCCTCGTCCAAATGGAAAGTAGCTGAATCGGGGCATTGGTGATCTTAGTATTGGAACGTCAATTTACGTTACTAATTCCAAAATGTTTGGAATCATTTTTCCAATTCGTACTTTGTTTATAGTATTTTACTTCTTTATGGTATAGGTATGATTGTATATGGGGCTGCAGGGAAATTATCATTAGACCAAATATTGAAAAATAAGGTCCATAGTACAGATGAATAACGCCTGCAACATCCTAATAAAGGAGATGTGATTACTCCTCTAAATTCTCTAAAAGTATATACGTATACCAATCAATCATTATTGGATACTTTAAGGATATGCATTAATTCTGTCAGTCGGTGCATCGTTTGAGGATGAAGGTGGTGCTCCATGCTTTCAGCATCTTCATTTGCAATCTTTTCGCTGACCCCAATCATTCTTAGAAACTCTGACAAAATGCTGTGTCTGTTGTGTATGATCTTTGCTATGTCCATTCCCTTCTCTGTTAGCTGGATGCCACGATATTTTTCATAATTTAGCAGGCCATTCTGGTCCAGCCGGCGCATCATTGTAGTCACGCTTGGGGGCCGGACATTAAGATATTCGGCAACATCGGCCAAGGTGGCATAGCCTTTTCGCTGAACAAGCTCATAGATAATTTCGAGGTAGTCTTCCATTCTATATGTGCACTCTGGCCTTTTGGCATTGTTTGCGCCTCTGATTGAGGCAAGCCGACTATCATTAGAGTTGTTGTTGTTATGGTTGTTGCTGTTGTTATTTCTTAAATGAACTCTTTTTGATTGAAGCTTTAGCTTTTCTTGCCTCTTATTAGTATCGATTGTTGTTAAATCCTTTTGCAATTTAATCATGATGGGATCATTAATCCTGTTACATACATTATTAGCATGCCTGCTGCAAATCCTGCAATGATTGAAGCATCTGACATTATCTTGCTTTTCTCAGCCTCTGCCTTGGCCATTCCCTGATATATCAAAAAGACAACTTGGAATATTGCACCTGCTCCTATTGATAGGAATATTATCGCAGCAACGGGAGAATAGACAAATCCTCCGATCCAGGTGCCAAAAATCGTTGGGACACCAGCTATTAGACCCATAATAATCATTTTGCCTACCATTCTTCTTACTTTTGTCTTGGCAAGTGGAGAGACGATTGCAAGACCTTCTGTGGTATTATGAATCATGAACCCTACTATAAGGAATGTACTTAGCGCAATTTCTCCAAGGACAACAGAGGCCCCTATGGCTAGCCCTTCTCCAAAGTTGTGAAGTCCAATTCCAATTGATATCATAAATGCTATCGCTACAGGCTTGACAACTAGGTGATGATGATGTTGTTGTTGTTGCTGATCCAGAGTTTTCGCTTGGTTTGTATGTATGGAGTCATATGCAGATAATTTATCGACTTCTTCTGCTGTTCTGCCTTTGCTGCGTTCGCCCAGCTTCGAAGAAGCATACATCAATGCAAGAAATGATAATATTGTTACCAGGACAATCAAAATCTGGCCGTTGAAGACCCCTGCTACGCTCTCTGTAGCGATCTCGCTACCCTCAACTAGGGCATCAATTCCCAAAAAGACCAGCAAACCGGCAGTTAGGCTGAGAAAGAACCTATACTTTTGAAGACTGAGCCTCTTGATAAACGGAAGCCACAATAGTCCTGCCAAAACTGGTATGACACCTACATAGGTTCCAATAAGCCCAAAGAATGCTGCCTGTTCTATATCAGGAGCTGGAGCAAGAGCAGCTGCATTGACACTCTTGCTGAACCTAGTGCCATCAGAGCTAGTCACACCTACCTCGTAAGGCTCTCCCTCATTCCAAGGAAACGGAATTATCACTTTGGCTTCTGCAAGCCTCGGCAATTCTTTGCTAGGTTCTATTGCAGCCGGCAAGATTCTGTCATTGACGTCTGCTTGGGCTACTGTAACATCGATTGGGCCCGTGTTGCGTATGAATGCGATTATATTTCCACCTCCTTGAAACTCTATCCTCTCTATGCTGATTTCAGGAAGAGGCGTACCTGCACCAAGGAATTGCTGACCTGGACCAAAGATAAAGACAATCATTGCTGCTAAAACTGCTAGAGGAACCAATGCAATCGCCACCATTTTTGCACTTGCAAACCAGCGTGGTTGTAATGATGATGATGATGATGATCTATGAATTTCATCTTTTTCCATGGTTAGGTGCCAACATCTCCCGATATTGTCTTAGTTTCTAGCAATCTGCTACTGTTGCTGCCATCTGATCCTCCTGTTTGGGTAGGATCCTTAACCATGAAAAGTCCCATCCAGCCTTTTTCTGCAAACTCAGTCTTGTGTGCGTGGAACATATACTGGCCAGGATACTTGTAGCTAAACTCAAGTATGGCCCGCTCACCCTGGCTCATAGTCACCATATCCGTGTATTCGTCAGGCGCCATGCTCGTACCACTTCTGTACAGCTGGTATAGATTACCGTGCAGATGGAAGTTGTTTATCTGGTCAAATTCCAGCATGTTAACAAGGTATACCCTGACAAGCTTGCCTTCTTCTATCTCTATAGGGTGATGCATATAGTAGTACGGGATGGTGTTTACGGCATAGAAGTTATTTTCAGTATCAAAGTCAGTGTCAAAGCCGTTCATTATCATGACCATTTCGTCAGCCTCGGGCCTAGGAGTCTTGGGATCGACGATGTATGCACCATATAGGCCATGCGAAATGTGCTCCTCAAGCGGGGTGACATGGCAGTGATATGGGTATACTCCAAAAGCCTCGGCATAAAATTCATAAACGAATTTCCCGCGAGGATTAATGATTTCAAACACCCCATCCATCTCTGCCTTGTGGATACCGTGTGTATGTATCGTGTGAGGTTTTGAGCCGTTGTTAATAAAATTTATCCTTATGAGATCGCCTTCTGTAGCCCTTAGAGTTGGGCCAGGTATGGTGCCATTGAAAGTCCATATGTTGTAGAAGACTCCTGGTGATATTTCCATCGTCTGCCTATCGTCTGCAACAAGAGTGAACTCCCTTACAGTGGAGCCGTCAGCAAGATTGGAAATGCGCCCATAGTTAAAGGATCTGAGATAGGTGTCAGGGTCTATGGCCACCTCGTCGCTGACAGTATTGGAACTACTTACAGGGTCTAAAACGTCTCCGCTGGTCTCATGTAAGCCATAACCTGCAGTATGCCCTCCAATAGTATTTTTTCTTAACTCAGCATCCTGTGCTGTGGCGAAGAAATCAACAAAAGATTGACTGGCAACTGCAAATGCAGTAGATAGAACCGCTGCTGCAACTGCCACGACAACAATAACTTTGAGAGTGATCATTATGAGTGCACAATTAATAAGTTAACTCAAGTAATAAACCTTTGCCTGTGCTAATAAAGATGGCCTAGGGCAATAATATTAGCATAGGCTAACTCTGGGTGATGAATAGGGCAGTAAGAAAGATTTCGATAGAATATAGTCATCCCAAGAATATTACCAGCAGCTCGACAACAATGGTGTGGTCATAATGCTATGAACAAAGACGAGAGAGAGACGCACTTCTCTTTAATTTATGTGGTAAAATTGCCCTTCGCCTATTTGGGTAACCCTTGGAGTGGGCAATTTAGTAGAACTTCTTTTTTGATTTCTCTCTTGTAAAATTAAAATTCCCTTGATTTTTTTCTATTCCTTTCTGTATCTTTTCAATAGCATGAGACATTGCCTTTTCAGCCATCTTGAAATTCTCTGCTTTGACTGCAATTCTATATCTTGGAGCGCCGATATATGCAATACCTATGGTACTTGGGTTAGTCTTGGTACCTTCTGCTGCATCAATAAGCACACTTTTGATAATCTCAATCCCATCAGGTTTTTTGGAGGAAATTTCCATGATTCCTCTAATCTCATTTTGAGGAATCCGTATCTTGTTGCTTTCCTCTTCTATCGCCTTGATTACCTCTTCATCAAAACCAAGTTTGTTGACTGCATCTCCGATCCCTTTTGCTGCTACTGATTCAAAGAGCGCATAGATATCATCATAATTTTGAAGAATGCTATCTTGAATTTCTTTCATCTGAATATCGCTTAGATTTACTTTTGCCTTAATTGAATCCAGAAATCCCGAGGCCTTTTCGTTCCTTTTTACCTCAATGAGCTTTGACTTTCTCTCTTCACCAGAGATCTGCTTGAGCGATGTATCTACTTCTTTTCTCGCCCTGTTAACCTTTATTACTTTTAGGACAACCTTTTGCTTTGGTTTTACAAAACGCTGGATGTTGCGTACATATCCAGTGGCAACCTCTCTTATGGAGAGAAAACCTGTAAGCCCACCGTATTCGTCTAGCGTAACATAGGCTCCATGACCCTTGATGTCTCTAACACTTGCAACAACAATGTCTCCTTCTTCTGGAAGGGGTTGAACATGAGGATCTGAGGCTAAAGAGGACGATGGTGATGATGGTGATGATGATGGTGATGGTGTAGACATGTTTCTTAAGACACTGTACTCAATGCATATGCATACTTTAAGGTTGGCAATTGAAGGCTTTAGACCTCACTTGCAGTATTCATATGATATAGGAAAATTTGAACCCTCACCTAACGAACAAGGATTCAAATCTCCCCCTGGCGCTTTTCTCAAGGAGATTAGAGAACCGCCTAACAACAAAAAGAGCGAAAACCATTTTTCATCGTTTCAGGGGAGAGAAGTAGAGCCCTGCTACCTGAAATATCTCGATTAAACTTAAGCATGACTCACACTTCGTTCCTACTGTTCTTCGAGCTCGCTGCGTAGCTTTTGACTCATTTAATCATGCCACCTCTCCTTGGAATGTTCCTCTATTCGCTGGCTCCTTGACAACTGCTCTTTTGATGAACCCCATGCTCATGGTAATCGCGGGTAATGCGATTGCTGCCTCGATGATAAAAGGGAGGTCAACTCTCACTGAGACTCCGTAACCGAAAACAGATGCTCCAAAGGCAGGACCTATTATTTGCGCGATTCCAGATACTGATTGTGTGACTCCAAGAGCACTTCCTTGACTGTCTGCGCTAGCTCTCAATGATACAAGCGTATTGACTGAAGCGGTAAGTATTCTACAAAGAATAATTGATAATCTAAGAGTTTAGATTAGTTTTCTACTCTTTATAACTTGAAATAGTCCTTTCCACTCCTATTTCCCTCTCCGCTCACGGTTGACGTTAAGTTAGAGAACTGTATAGACTATTGAAATTCTCATATCATCTTTTAAATTGTCAAGGAAAAGAGAAGACAGCTAGCTTACTATAGGAAGCCGACTTACATCTTGCAGTCATATCATCCTCATCATCATCTTTATCGCAGAGCTTGGCGCCTAAAGAGCCAAGTCGCTATCGGAATTGCAACAACAATGATGCCGACGCACCAAGCAAAAGCCAGCCAGTCGGAATTGCCAATGGGTGTGCCTACAAGCCAGGCGCGCATCGCCTGGATGACATGTGTTAAAGGTTGGTTTTCAGCAAAAACCCGTAATCCTGCGGGCATGGTGTCAGTCGGCACAAACGCACTGCTTACAAACGTTAACGGAAAAATGACGATGAAACCTGTCCACTGCGCTGCCTCCACGCTTTTGACAATTAATCCCATTATTGCTGAGAGCCATGAGATTGCTAGTGAGAATAGTAGCGCGAGGCCAAACACCAGAAGCCATTCCACAGGGCCGGCAATTGGTTGAAAGCCCACGAGGAAACTGACGCCAAGCACGATCAGCCATGACATTGAATTTCGTACTAAATCTGCCCAGACATGACCTACAAGAAGGGTCGGACTTGCCATCGGTAGCGAGCGAAACCGATCGACTATTCCTCTTTGCAAATCAATCGCCAAGTTTAGCGTGGTGTAGTTTGCTCCAAAGGCCAGCATTTGCACCAGGATCCCTGCGACAAGGAAATTCACGTAACTCACATCCCCAGTATCAATCGCACCGCCAAACACATAGCGAAACAGAAGAAAAAACATGATCGGGAATAGCCCGACAGCCAAAAGCTGGTCGAGATTCCTTGTAATATGCTTGACGCTGCGTCTTGCTAGAATCCACGAGTCGCTCAGCACCCAAAAGAGTCTTGAGTGCTTTTCTGGCTTGATATTGGTAATAAAAGATGTGGATTTACTCATTGAATCATCTCTCCCGACTTTTCTGCTTCCTCGCTTGATTGCTTTGTCGCTGTGTGTCCAGTAAACGTTAGAAAGACATCATCGAGGTTCGGACTATGGAATGATACATTTTCAACGGCAACGCCTTCCTCCTCCAAACGACTCAGAACTTGCTTTAGTTGTGATACACCTCCTCTGGCTGCAAGACTGAAAGTACGCTTCTTGAGATCAAGATGAACATCATTATCATCATCTCTAATAGCCTTTCTAGCTGCTTCGAGGCCGCTTGTCCCAGCAATCGTTATTTCCAAGCGCTCCGAGCCAACACGCTGCTTCAATTCGTCAGAAGTACCCTCCGCAATAATTTTGCCCCCGTCAATAACAACTATGCGATCGGCTAGACGATCAGCTTCGTCCATGTCCTGGGTAGTGAGAAGTATTGTCGTACCAGCGGCTACCAACTGCTCAATAATATCCCACATGATCAGGCGACTTCTAGGATCGAGGCCAGTAGTGGGCTCGTCGAGAAAGATGACCGGGGGAGACGCGATCAAGCTAACAGCGAGGTCCAGTCGGCGGCGCATGCCACCAGAATATGTCTTGACAGTGCGACTCGAAGCCTCTACTAGGTCAAACAGCTCAAGCAACTCCCGCGAACGCCGTTTGATATCTGGATAGCTGAGGCGGTAGAGGCGACCCATCATCCGCAAATTCTCTTCGCCCGTCAGGTATTCATCCAGAGCGGCGTTTTGGCCCGTCAATCCGATCACGCTGCGCACTATGTCGGCTTCTTTTACTACGTCAAATCCGTTGATTAATGCCTGACCGCCATCAGGCAAAAGCAAAGTACTAAGAATTCGGATGGTGGTCGTTTTTCCGGCTCCGTTTGGCCCAAGTAACGCCATAACAGTTCCTCGCCTAGCCGAAAAATCAACACCTTCTAATACCGATAGTTTTTTGAATGACTTTCTCAGCCCCTTTACGACAATTGTGTCTTCTGTTGTGTCTTCTGACCTGAGTCTCCCGATCTCGCTGCTAGCTAACAAACGACGGTCCTGAAGAAAGCTATGACGTTTCATCGCTTCATCTCCTTTTTGTCAGGCTGGGGTCCTAATAAAATAGCGTCCACAGTATTTAGTAGATCGTCGGCATATTTTTCCATTTCATCATCTAAGACATGCCAATCCAATTCTTTGTTTAATCCTTCAATGGAGCCATCAAGAGATATCATCGTTTGTGAAATTACTTTTCTCATGCTCATTCGCTTGACCCTAGTCACGGTCGCATCATATCCGCCTCTTGGCCACTCCCAGCGGCCGGTAATGATGTTGCCGTCCTCGCTAAACTTATCCTTGAAATTCGCCGGAGAACCTACATATCCATCCCAAATCGTGATGGTGGTGTCGTCGCCTACTTCCCACATGTATTCGAGGGCATTCCCCGTGTTGTCAAAGTAGTGCGAGGTAAGGGCCTGCTTTGACTCATCATATCTGATGTAGTCGATACCCTTGATCTTCTGCCCGATGCGGTCAATATCAATGTGTTGAACAAGGAAAAAGCCGCCTTCCATCCACTCGAAGGTAACCTTTCCATGTATCTCTCCATCTGAGCTGGATTCGTGTCCTTTTATAATCCACGTGCCTACCAATACCTCCAGCCCTTTAAGCGCTGGATCTGGCTTTGATATCTGCTGTTGAGCTTGAATGTTGTTATTGTCTATCATAATGGTTTCTCTCCTTCTAAATTATTTCAGGACTTCGGCGAGCTTGTCGAAGGATTCGTTCCAGCCCTGCTGTGCGCCATCTTGGACCACGCCTGACGGGATGCCGACATGCCGCAAGGTGAGCTTGGTCTTGCATTCCTGCTCTACAAGCTCTTCAAATGTCCCTGTGACTAGCATTTCTAGAGGGAAGTCTGAGCTCATTCCGTGTGCGAAGCTGGGACCACGTTGCCTTCCTCATCTGCAAAGCTATCTGTGCAGACCATCCGCTCCGGCTCGACGATTTCAGGATAGGCGCCTGTGTTCCAGTAGTCCTTGCCCTCAGGCGACCGCATGCAGTAGTGAAAGACTCCGCCCACTTGGAGATCAGTCTTGCAGAAAGGTGCAGTAAAGCCTTTCGGCCCCCACCAGCGCTTCACGCGTTCAGGGTCCGTCCATCCCTTCCACACCAGCTCGCGCGGTGCGTCGAAGACATGAGTGATTATCAACTCATGTTCATTCGTGTTCTTTGCAACCTTTCCACTTGCGTTGTTTTCGGTCGTAGCTATATTCCTCCCCCCCCATTTCGAGTCTATCGAATTCATAGGTGCCCTATCACCAATAATATAAAATCTGTTCCGCCCCAAGGGGAGGTTTATTAATTAGAAAGAGAGTCACCCCTAGGATTTGTCGAAACCGAAGCGAAACAAGTTGGTTAAGTATTATTATATCGTGCAATAATGTAGAATCATAGCTAATAGCGTTTTTTATATCAAAAATGAAATAGCATGAGATGCGCAGGATCTATCATGGATTCTTTTTCTTCTTCTACTGACAGCCTGATGAAGGAACACATAATCGTAAGGCGAATAGGAAACATCGCACAAAGATGCTCTGATAGACTTTATGCAAATAAGGATATACCCATAGAAGATATTCAAATAATCTCTGTTGTCATGGAGGAGTTTATAGATGCCTTACATCACGGAAAGGAAGAGAAAGCGTACTTTCCAGTTACAAGAAACAAAGATGGTTTTTCAGAAGATATCCGAAAATTCCTTATCGAGCATGAGCTTGGAAGAAGAATAGCAAACATGCTTAGGCGTGAATTGGATGTACTCATAGAGCATGATGATAGCAAAAGCAAAGGAACTAGTATTGGACTGAAATGGAACAATAGCAGCAAAGAACCTGTTGCAAGATTTTTAAAATCGTATGCAATCTTTGTCTCCGACCACACTGCAAAAGAGGACACGTTTTTCAAATCTATACAAGAGAAAAACAGTATATCTGAAGAAGAGGACAGGGAGCTACTAAGACATTATGAAGCATGCAAAGGTCAGATTGGGGGTCAAGTTCGAATAGAGGAAATGTTGAAACTTATCGATTACTTGGAGGGCAGAGAATGGACAAAATAATAATTATTGAAAGGCTACTCCAAACTTGTCTAAATATTGTATAATTAACTGAACTGAATTTACAGGATAAACTTTTACTACCCTTATATCCAATGTGGAAGTATAAGTTATTGCTTCTAGTATGGCTAATCATCCTCCTCGTCTATTATCTTCATTAATTCAACAGTGCCGTTACGAAATAGATGTAGACAAGCAGTTTGAGCTCTTGCAGAAAATAAATTCGTTATTGCCAAAAACAATTAGGTTGAGGATGCCCTCATTGATAACTGATGATTATATCCGTACCGCCTTAGATACAATAGACGAATATCTTCTCGACAAAAAGCGCACACTGCTAAACAGAAAATTGGATGTTATGTATGATACTGTCACCTAGGCTAGCAACTTCATAAGAATAAAATAGTTGGTTGAATCTGGGACACAGTTATTAAGTGCATTCTGAATAGTTTTATTCACATTTTTATTCCAGAGTAAAATTTTTCTTAATAGTTTCAAGCTACTAAAAGCGAACATGCAAATGCTATTACATAGTGGAAATATCCTATCAGTATAGTCCAAAATTGATCAATGGAAATATGTGATGTAAGCTTTGAGGGCATCACAGCCATGCGCCTTATTTTTTCTGTACTTCCCACTTAATGGAAAACAATACACAGATATTTTGATTTGATATGACTAACTGTTGTGCTATGTAGTAGAGGCCATTTGGTTATTCCTTTCATTATGGCCTATCCCTTACGTCACAAGGTCAAATTATAGAATTTCTAGGAAAATTGATTTACATTTTCGAGAAGAGGTCAATACAGGGCTTAGAATAGCGCATATATCTTGAAAGGTCAGTTACCAAAGGCATAAGAACTTCTCTTAACAGGACTTTATGATTACATCAATAATCTGTGGCCAGTACAAACATTCTAAATATAGCTCGTGTCAATGGGCTCTTGAAAGAATGAGGGAAAAGGTTATTATCAGCAAGGGGATGAGAACTTGCTCTCACGGTGGCATTTATTCAGTAAACCCTCGTCTTGTCAGACTCGACTGCAGCTCAAGCATCAATCCTCTTGGTACTCCGAGAAAGGCAATATCGGCTATCAAGATGAACACCAACTCACTTGCGCAGAAGTACCCTGATCCCGAGTGCAGAGAGCTGAAGAAAAGCCTGTCGCATTATCTAGGAGTTGACCCGGAATGGATTAGCGTGGGAAATGGGGCAATAGAAGTTATCTATTGGTTTGTATATGCAGCCTTTGTAAAAGGGCGTGTAGTTATCCCGGCACCGACTTTTTGTGAATACGAGCTTGCATCACAGAAAGCGGGTGCAGAAGTGACATTTGTACCGCTACATAATTTGGAGCTTGAGGCCGGTCAAGTAATTGAAAAAGCAAGAGGAGCTGATGCGGTATTTCTTTGCAATCCAAACAACCCTACAGGCATACTTGCCACGAAGCAGATAATGAAAATAATCGAAAATGTCGATAGCTCAACAAGAATCCTTCTTGATGAATGCTTCATTGAGCTGGCAGACAATCCTGATGCTAACACGATGATTGAGCAAATATCGGAATTTGATAACCTCGTGATCCTCAGGTCACTGACCAAGTCATTTGGACTCGCCGGCCTGCGAGTCGGTTACGGTGTGTGCAATCCAACTCTTGCAAAGAAATTGTCAGCAAATAAGATCCCGTGGAATGTAAACGGTCTTGCACAGGTTGCAGGAGTTGCTGCCCTACTAGAAAGAAGAAGATATCTATCAAAAGCAAGGGCACTTGTCAAAAAAGAGCGAAAATTTTTGCATGACAATATTGGCAAATTACAATCATTTTGTCCATTAAGATCAGACTCAAACTATTTTCTTGTCCACTTGCAAGGCAGAAATTCCACACAATTTAGAGATAAATTACTCAAGAAAACTGGTGTGCTTGTAAGAGATTGCAGCACGTTCACTGGCATGGGCACTCAATATATCAGATTAGCGGTCAAGATGCATAGGGAAAACATTCTATTGTTAAAAGCACTGGAGGCTTTTGATTAGAATGACTAGGCACGCCAAGCTTATTATGGTACAGGGTACCACGTCTGGTGCAGGCAAGAGCACAATTGCGATAGGACTGTGCAGACTTTTTTCAGATCAAGGCTACAATGTAGCACCATTCAAAGCGCAGAACATGTCCTCAAACTTTTTCGCTACATCCAGCGGATCCAAGATGGCATTGGTCCAGGCAATACAGGCAGTTGCAGCAAGAAAAGAGCCTGACCCAAGGATGAATCCCATTCTACTCAAGCCGCTTGGCGAGTATAGAAGTACAGTATTCCTGAACGGTCGTTTCTACTCTGAGATGTATGCAAAAGAGTACTATGAGAAGTTTGTGCTCCAGCAGGGCTTTACGATGGTATTGAAAGCACTTGACAGTCTAAGGAGCGAAAACGATGTTATAGTCATTGAAGGTGCCGGCTCGCCGTCAGAGATCAACATTGCAAAATACGATATTGCCAATATGCTGCTAGCGCAAGAGGTAGGGGCGCCTGTAATAATTGTGGCCGACATTGAGAGAGGTGGCTGTTTTGCAAGCATCGTCGGCACGGCGCAGCTGTTAAAGCCCGCTCACAGGGCGATGGTTAAAGGTTTTCTAATAAACAAGTTCAGAGGTGACATCACGCTTATAGCACCAGCGATCAAGGAAGTTCAGAAGATGACAAAGAAGAGAATCCTTGGCATAATTCCTAAGTTCGAGTTTAACCTGCCTGAAGAGGATTCCCTTGTTGGCAGCGTGGCAGGTAAGGCAGAGGTTCCACGGGAATCATGGAACTGGCAGATCGACCTTATTGCAAAGGCAATAAAAGAGAACATCGACATGGAAAGGATGTCAAAGGTTGTGGGGCTCTAGATGCTGTATCTTCTTGGGGCACTTGCCGGTGGCATTGGCATTGATTGGCTGTTTGGCGATCCGCCAAATCGATATCATCCAGTGGCATGGCTTGGGCAGCTGATCGGCTTTTTTCTGCCAAGGCTTAAAGGGGGCTCTGAAAAAGCCAAGGGAACGATCTTTGTCATTTCACTCGTTATCATAGTAGCTTTAGCCGTTCATTTTCTTGTATTTGCAAGCAGGTATCTTGCAGGCCTCATTGAGCTTGTTGTTGTGTCCGCCATACTATTCAAGATTACGATTGCAATGAAAGGCATGGAGAGGCATTCCGAGGCAATCATGAACTGCCTGGAGTCTTGTGACTTGGAAGCAACCAGGCAGAACTTGTCAATGATAGTGAGAAGAAAAACTGACGACCTTGACGAGCAGCACATCCTTTCGGCAACCATCGAATGCATAAGTGAAAGCACGGTCGATGGTATTGCCGGACCCATCTTCTATTATTCACTTTTTGGTCCTGCCGGCGCTTTTGCCTACAGGGCAATAAACACACTCGATTCTATGGTCGGCTACCCTGATGACTATTTCAAGGATATCGGGTGGATGTCTGCAAGGCTTGACACTGCTGCAAACTATATTCCTGCAAGAATAACTGCCTTCTTGATGGTGGTATCGGCTAAGATACTTGGAGCTGACTGGAAAAATTCGCTTAACATTCTACAGCGAGACCACGACAAAACATTTAGTCTCAATGCTGGCTACCCAATGGCTACTATGGCGGGGGCATTGCGTGTCAGGCTTGAAAAGATAGGGGACTACACCCTTGGCGACAATCAAGAGCCTGTTACACTTGAGAAGTGCAAGAAAGCAATCTCAATAATGAAGCTCACTACACTGCTCTTCTGCATTGTAGTATCTGTCCCAATAATGTCGGTTCTCTATCTGGCAGGCTGGTGGAGGCTTGTGCTTGGCATCCCTTAAGCCCATCCAGTCAGTGCTTGCATTTTTGACGATATTGCCGGTAGGCAAGCAGAACCAGGACATCTATTACATTGCCAAGAACATGTACCTATTCCCAATCGCAGGCCTGGTTATAGGCTCAATCATTGGTGCAATGGCGCTTGGGATTTCAAGTTTTCTGCATCCTCTGCTTATTGGGTTTTTAGTCACTGGAGCCCTTCTAATAATAACTGGAGTTCACCACACCGATGCCTTGGCTGATTTCGCTGATGGGTTGATGGCAAAAGGCAGCAAGGAAGCCAAGCATAAGGCTATGCTCGATCCTGCAGTTGGCTCAGCAGGGGTGGCGGTGCTTGTAATGTATTTTGTAGGCATGATAATTGTATTCAATATCGGCTTTTCGTCCGGCATGGCGATTCTTGCTAGTATCATAACATCTGAGGTAATAGCGAAGTATGTGATGGTGCTCCTTGCCAACAGGGGTCTGTCTGCATGGGAGGGCTTTAGCTCGCCCTTCATTATGGCAATGAAGGACAGGCACAAGATGCTTGCGGCTACTGGCATTATGGTTGCAATTGTAGGGTTTACCACCAGCTATGCCGGCTTTACTGCACTGATCATTTCACTTATCCTTGCACAGCTCTTGAAGTATGTTTCTAGCAAGAGCTTTGGCGGCATATCTGGAGACGTTCTTGGTGCATCAAATGAGATATCCCGTCTCTCTTCCCTCTTGGTGCTATCATCCTTGTCTTCAATGCCGCAGGTGATATTGATTTTTTGATAGCTGCTGTAATGTGCGGTGGCAGAGCGAGCAGAATGCAACAACAAGCAGGCATGGAAAAGCCACTGCTAAGAGTGGATGGTGTTGCAATGGTCGAGCGTGTAATTTCAGCCTTGTCAAGCTCAGACAGGTTTGACCGCATTGTCGCAGCAGTCTCGCCCAATACCCCAGAAACGAATAAGTTCCTGGAATCAAAAGGTATTGAGACAATTGAGACAGCTGGCGAAGGCTACTCCCAGGACTTATCATATCTGCTTTCAATATTACAGCCACAAAAGGTCGTGGCAGTTCCAGGTGACATTCCACTATTAAATTCTCAGATCGTCAACGAAATTATTAATACCATAGATGATGACAGGCAAGAGCTAGAACCCGCAATTTCGATAATACTTGAAAGAGGATTTGTAGAGGGGATTGGTGTAAAGCCAAGCATAGTATTGATGAATCAGTACTGTCATTCCGGCATCACGATATTCAACACAATGGGTGTCGGCGGTGAATTAGTGGAAGAACGCTATTTGGTCATGAATCGAAAAGAAATTGCGCTAAATGTGAATACGAAAGAAGAGTTAGAGCTGGCAGAAAAATTACTGGTCTAGTACCTCTAGAACTTTACCAACGATGTTGGCCTTGCTGCCAGAGCGCTCTGCTAAAAGCTCGCCGCATGACTTGCAGCTTATGTTGTTGGTCGTGTGCGAAAACACTATTGCCTTTTCGCCGCATTTTGTGCACTGAACAGATAGAAATGAGCTCCTAGGCTTTGGCATCATCATGCTTTCCCGCTTCATGTCGCTGTCATCATATCTCCAGCTTGCGAATCCTTAGACCTTCCTTCATCGTCTTGTACTGGCATGTTTTACAGGTGTAGCGTAAAGTCATTTTCTTGGTAGTCTTGGCAGTTCTCTTGAGCTCGGGGAATTTCTGGCCGCCATACCCCTTCTTGTCCTCAGCATGCCTGCGAGCGCCTTCAGCCCCTGTCCTCTCCTTACCCCTCTTGTATAGGGCCAAGGTCTGGACCCTGTAAGTCTTACAACGAGGGCAGAACTTGCGCATCTCCTTCTGTATCTTCATAGAATATCTGTGCTTGCAGAGGGGTAATTTAATGTATATATATCTAAGGAGCTCGCTCTCAGGCTGTAATAGCAAATCTAATATACTAAGACTTACAAACCCTTCAGCAGCATGATCCCGGGTTTCTTCGAATCCCTCCTTGAACAGTCAATAGACCCAAGAGCATTTCCAGTATGGATACCCCTGACTTTTGGACTGGCCGTAGGACTGGCTTACGTAATTATTTCGGCCGCAAGGCGCAGCCGCTAAAAACGGCGCCTAACCCTTTCTTTTTACTTTTTATAAGACAGCTTAATAGGCAGCATTGAGTATGACTTTCATTCTGGGAATCTTGCTGAACAATCTATGTGCGTGAAAATGATTTCTGAAAGAGACTGTGCTATCATTGACTGGTTTGTTACATATCGCAAGATGAAAACTGGAAAGAAAGTTTAGAACATAAAAAGGATGTATAGTTATTAATTATATTTCTTCTTTTATTCGCTTCATCCTAGAAGCTCTAGAAATCAAATAGTTTTGATTGTGGTGGCGAGTGTTCTTCTTCTGCCTTTCGTAACCTTCTACTTTGATCGATCTGATCAACTGGTGAAATGCAGTCGCTTAGTTGTTCGTAGCAGTAAAGCATAATTGACATGAGTATTGGATAGAACCTTACAGGCTGGACAGCATAAGACCAAGCTGAGATGTAAAGTCTAGGAATATCAAACATCTCATCAAACCTCTTTCTATCTGATTTGCTATGGGCATTGCGAAATGGTTTCCATTCAGCCTCCTCCATTGCAAGCGCAATCCTAAACGATGGTATTGTTCTGCCCATTTTACTATGAAATCACCAATACTACTATTCTGCCGTCATCCCAATCCCAACGAACGATAAGCTCCAAAAAGAGGTTACTATAATAAATACTAGCTAACACGAAGCCGAAAGGGGGCTAGATGTGCAAATGAGTTTAGTAGTGCTGCTTCGTGAAGTCATCTAAGTGAATATTTTTACAGAATCACTCATCAATAACCTTATATTAGTTTGGAACATCCCTTCTGTTCTAGCCATTATGAGAATATCCTCTCCCTTATTGGCTTCATCAGGGTTGGCCATGGGGCTCACGGCAATAGCAGTAGCTGTCATTCTTTTAGCTTCCAATTTCACTATAATTAACGCACAACAACAATTTAGTCAACCTGGAGAAATTGAGGATGGAACAACAGCGGCAACAGCGGCGACAACAACATTTCAAAGCACAAATGATAGCTTCAGCATACAGGTGCCACAGGGCTGGGTAATTCATGATGTGAATAATACAGGCTCTAGATTGTTAGAAGAGAGGACGCAAGGCTATGGAATACTTGCGCAACTCTGCCCAGAGGAACAACAACAAGGAGCAGTACTTTCCAATGCTAGTGGCGGCAGCACAAACAGCATTAGTAGTATCAACGCTAGCAGCTGTCAAGGAGCTCAAGATGTCATACACATTATTCGGTATCCTGATTTGGACACTAGACTATTGGCTAATAATATTACTACTACCAACAACAATATGACAACAACTGACAATATTCTAACATACCATCTACAGAAGCTTCAGGAAGTTGGTTACAGGAGTATGCAGATTGTAAACAGTACAGATGTGACATCAAACCTTAGAAATCCACAGACAAACGAAACAATGACAACAGTGCCAGGCAAGCTTGTAGAAATGACATACAGTACTAACTCTGCTCCAAATGAAACAAGGATAGGTCATTTCGTTTTAACTGCTACAAATGCAACAGCTCCTAACCTAGGGGCGACAAAGGGGTATAGTGTATTTTATGAAGGTAATTCTACTACTACTGCAACAGCAGAAATAACAACTGCATCTGGCAGTTTACCACCACCTCCAGCAGTCGGGCAGACACTTGATTCGTTTGAGTTAATAGCAGCACCAGAAGTAGCACAAGCAGCTGAAACCACCGAAGAAACAACAGACGATGGTGATGATAATGGAGGAGATGATGACGATGGTGATGATAATGGAGGAGATGACGATAATGGAGGAGATGACGGTGGTGTAGCAGACGGAGAATCGCCAGGAGAATCAGCAAGTGCAGAACAGCATATACGAGATACATTAGAAGCTTGTCCAGAAGATCTCTCCCTCGAAGAATGTCTCGACAACCTTGATTGACAGCAGGCGCCTAATAGAGGTCTCAATTGTTTCTAGTGAAATAGAAATATCAACACAAGAGGAACCGACTAACATGTGCAATAACACCAAAAGAAGAATTGACATATGAGCCAGAAGAGGAGCTTGTCAAAGACGATAAGCAGCAAATTAGTGATTCTATAGCAACAGGTCCGGCAGCAGTTGTTCTCCTACTCACTCCTGTTAATAGCTATAGCTACATTCTGAGGATGCTACCCGGTATGCTGGAAAAAGCTAATAGCAACAATAGTAGCGATAAAAAATTTTTGGTACATGAGAAAGCGGTTGGCCCTTTGTGTTTATGCAGTCTCCTTAGTCCCCAATCCCAACCTATTCTTGCGAGACAAATCTCAGATGCATCTTTAATAGTGCTAGTACAGTACTAGATGAAAGGAGAAGAAAAACGATGGGCATCCCCTACACAAGTTTAAAAAATAACTTCTGATCTCGTTAAGGCATGGATTTTGCAGTCAAAATAGGTGCCTCAAAAGAACGCACTATAACAGTCAACTCAAACCAGACTACTAGCTTTCTCTGGAAAGGCGAAAACGTTCTTTCCACGCCCTCCATGATAGCTGAAATGGAGGAGACATGCCGACTTCTACTCAAGGAGCAGGTGATACCCGACTCTGAATGGGACTCAGTTGGCACAGTAGTCAAAATAGAACATCTTGCTCCTACCCCTGTTGGAGCAGAGGTATTCTTCAAGGCTGAGGTGGTATCGGTGGATGACAGGCGCGTCGTGTTCAAGCTAGAGGCTCGAGATAAGCTTGAGAAAATAGGTGAGGGAACGCATGAAAGATTCATAATAAATGTTCCCCGCTTTCGTGTGAAATTCAATGAGAAGCAAAAACAGCTTCAAATGTAGATTTAGTGGTTAAAATCATACAAGATTTGAGACATTTGTGTAGCTATTATTTATATGAATGTTATATAAATAAGATCATACCATCAATTTAGAGATCTGTTGGCTAAATGCTACACACTTAGATACTAAGGAAGAGACCAAGAAAAGCTAACCGCTCAGCATCCGCACCTGAACATTGTGATCAAATGGCAGTCTACTGACAACGAAGCCGCCGATGCCACTATATCCGTGCATCATTATGGCAGGTGCATTATAGGATGAGGCAAAAGAGAGAGCGCGATATAAATCATCAACAACAAGAATATGCCAATAGACATATACAGTTATAGACATGTTTCAGTAACACGTGCTTGAGCCAGTCATGGTTTAAGGAGCAGAGATTCAAGTCTGCTACCAAGGTTGCACACTGATGCTCCTAGAGATCGAAGACATGTGTTGTTGCAAACATAGACAACATACTACTATATCTAGTCTGTCCGAAGGCAGTGAAAGGGGTGCAGCAGCCATGTATAAGAGGTAAGCCTTCTATTCTCCTCATATCTCTTTCCCATTAAAATATCATATACACCCAAAACCATCTTGAGCATTTGTGGAAATAATTGAAAAGTTGAGACACCTGAGCATCATAGGCTCCATAGTAGTGATGCCTGACTTTTTCGTTGACCGCATAATCAGACTCGAGTCAAAGGAGAATCTTTTTGACACGCTTACCGAAAAGGCAAAGGTTGGAGGTGGAAGCATCAGGGGCATCCCCACAATGGATGTCAAGGGTGGAAACGCTGTCAATGTAGCGTACTGCCTTGCAAAGCTGGGCGCCAAAGTATCACTTTTTACGGTTGCTGACGAGTTGGGCGCTACAATGATAAGACAGACATTTTCACAATTTGGTGATAAGGTTACACTCAGAATAGCTAGCGGCAGAAGCGGCCTCACCACATCTTTTGAGTTTCCCTATGAAGACACACGTGTAAACGTGATGGTGAGCGACATAGGAGACAATGAAAATTTTGGTTCCGAAAGGATAAGCTCTGAAGCAGACAGAACGATATTGAAGAATGCTGATGGGGTAATGGTAGTCAACTGGGCCAGTAACCTCAAGGGAACAGAGCTGACAGAATTTTCTTTCAAGAATTCACCTAGCGCCTTCCATTTTCTTGGCCCTGCTGACTTTGAGACAAGAAAGCATGATTTTCGCGATTCACTTGCCAAGCTTGCAAGCTTGACTGACTGCCTCAGCATAAACGAAAATGAGTGCAACTCGCTTGCCGATGCACTTGGCTTTGGCCGCCTACTTGGACCCATTTACAGTGCTAATGAAGTCAAGGAAGTGGCCAAAAGAATCGCCGGGAGAGTGGGCATCAGTACTGACCTCCATACAAAGATAGGAGCAGCGTGGTCAAACGGAAAAGAAAGTGCATTTGCACACGCAATTAAGGTCGAAGCAAAAAGACTGACTGGTGCAGGAGACACGTGGGATGCGGCTGCTATTATGGGTTACCTTGCAGGTATGCATCCACAAGAGCGACTGCTGTTCGCCAACTGTTGTGCCTCGCTCTATGTAAGGGATCCAAACGGCGAACCACCCTCGATGAACGAGGTCTTTGAGCTGGTGGAAAGGGTGTTGTAGTTATTGATTTTACGCCATTTTCCGCGCATCGAAAGGTTCCTTTATTGAGCGTAACATGAAAAGCATCTTGTGAATGTAACGCCGCTTTGATGGAATTTCGACCAGCTTGCGTTGATAGAAATCGATCAGGTGGTCGATGAGACAGTCGGCGTCTCCTCCTCTGCTATCCGAGAAGTTGACCATTATCATTGAGAACCAGTACTCTACAAGGGCGTCATCGCCATGCTTTTCCTCAAGCTCTACAAGAAATGCAAAGTTGGAGTGGCATTTCCTGCAAAGCCAATGGTGTGCCCTTGCGTAAGACTCAGAGACATAGTGGCCGCACTTCGCCCTCATGACCTATTGTGATAGCTAACAAGCATGATATTTGAACTATTACAGGAGGTATTTTAAATTGACAATCAATCCAGTAATATATTGATGATAGAAGCTGAAGATTCAGTGAGAGTAGTAGACACTATAGCCAAGAATCTAATGGGGGTCGCAAACAACAGATCCAACTTTGAGCGACTGCCTGACACGTTCTGGGGGTACTATGCAAGAGGCCACAACGGCAAGGGCAGGTTTGGAGTTATTGTTGTGTATTCTGAGAATGGCAATGATGTAGACGAATTGATCAAGATGTATGAGCAGTGGGTTGCCAAGAACAAAACTACTAGATGACCTGTTCGATTATCCACTCGCGGAATTTCGATATCGCAAAATCCTCAGACTGCTTGACAAATGCAGGGTCTTTAACTTGCCACTGATCCTGCGGGATGCCATCAAAGAACTCCTGCATGCATAAAATAAAGCGGAAGCGCAGATTGCGCTCATTTTCCACAATACCGTAGCGATACAGGATCTGAGCTATTTTGCCAAAGGCCTCATCGTAGCTTCGCTTGAATGCAGGCAGCTTAAAGGTTTCATTCAGTATTTCAGAAATTGCATCGAGGTCATCACGTAGCGTTATTATCATATGTTCTTGTTTTCAACATGTGTCCCGCTTTTTGGCGTATAAAAGGCTTTTATGCTATTATTACTTCAAGTTCGAAGTGTTTCAATTTTTTTTGTCGTTGTTATCGATACTTGCACTACCAGACAACATTCAACTATTAAAATGCATATAATGAATACAAGGCCGATACTCCCTATCTTGTGTTTCTTCTTCTAATGCCTCTTCTTGGCAAGCAACAGCAAAAGAGCCTTTTTTTGGATATAACACAATGAGAGAGTATTCTAAAAATAAAAATAAAATATTACTAATAAAATAGTGCGGGGGGTGGGATTTGAACCCACGAACCCCTAAGGGATGAGGTGTCCCAGTCAATTACAACATCTGAGCATCGCGTCATCATCAGAAAATATAGATGATGATCTCACGCCGTTGACCGGGCTTGGCGACCCCCGCCTAGGTTCGTTGTGCTATTTCTGCCTCACTAGAATAATATTGTTGTTCTTATTCGATGTTAATTGGCACGCCGGCGCCGCTCTTGCTCTTGAGCTTAAAGGATACTTCAAGTATGCCGTTCTTGTAATTGGACTTGGCTGTAGTTGAGTCGACTGTTTCTGGCAGCTCCACTGTTTTATGATAACGTGGTTGTCCAGTGACCGATTCAATAGTGAGGGTGTTTTCGTCTGCTCTCAGGCGCAAATCTTCTTTGTTGACACCTGGCACTTCGGCAACAACTCGCAGCTCATCTGGCCCCTTGATAATGTCTACTAAGGGTTCGCGCTCTTCCTTGACTGTTATGTTACCGCCAAGGATGTTTGGAAAAGCATCAATATTGCCAAACTTGCGCACCACTGGCTTGCCGTCTGGACCGACTTTGACAGAATATCCATATACAATGGGTCCCATTTCACGAACGATAGAACCATCGTCCAGCTTCCGCTCCTTTACCAAATTCTTTGGAACCTGTTGCTCGACATTCTTGAAAGCCTCTTGCATCATCTTTTCAACGTCCCGCATCATCTCATCGATGTCGGGGAACCAAGATCCAAAACGCCTTCTCCTCCCAAACCATTCGTCAAACGGTGATGACATATGTCTAAAAAGATAGGAGGAATTGCTATTTTAAAGTATTTGTTTCACTATTGATTATCTAGTTCCTTATGTAGCTCTCTGAGAAGTGCTTTCTGCCTGTCTGTAAGATTGGTTGGAACCTTGACATTTATCCTCACGTGAAGGTCACCTCTCCCAGCACTGCCATAGCGGGGAAGTCCTTTACCCTTTATCTGCAAAATGGCATTTGCCGGAGTGCCCTGTTGGATCTTTAGTTTCTCCGACCCTTCAAGCGTTGGCACACGAAGGTCTGTGCCAAGTGTAAGGTCTGTAAACTTGACATCAAGGTTGTAAAGCAAATGCCCGTCTGCAAGTCTTTCAAACTTGGGATGTGGCTTGACATGTAGTCTGACTATGAGGTCTCCAGATATACCTGCTTCTGACATTTCGCCTTCCCCCCGCAGCTGAAACGCCATACCATCTTCAACCCCCGGTGGGATATCTAGCTTAATTTTTTTAACTTGTTTTGCTCTGCCACTTCCTCTGCAGTTGGTGCAAGGTCTGTCAATTATCTGACCCTGACCTTGGCATGTCCTGCAAGGCTCCATTGTAACAATTGTTGAAAACCTATTTTGACTATATACTCGCTTTGTCTGACCCTGCCCGTCACATACTGTGCACTTGCGTAGTTTGGTCCCAGGCGCAGCCCCGCTGCCACCACACTCCTTGCATCTGTCAAAACGCGGCACCTCGACTTCTTCCTTCTTGCCTCTGAGCACATCTTCAACTGTGACTTCCATATCGTAGATGATGTCTCGGCCCCTACGCCTGCTGCCACCACCGCCACCACCTCCAAAGCCGAAGCTGAAAAGGTCGTCGCCAAAAAAGCCCCCTCGGCGACCAAATATCTGATCAAATATGTCCCGAAATCCTCCAAAGCCTGCATCGCGGAATATCTCTTCAAAGTTGGCTTCAGACCCTCTGAATGCTTCCTCCGCGCCTACATGGCCATAGATGTCGTAACGCTTACGCTTTTCGTCGTCAGAAAGTACTGCGTATGCTTCAGATAACTCTTTGAACTTTCCTTCTGCGCTTGGCTCCTTGTTTCTATCCGGATGATATTGCAATGCAAGCTTGCGGTATGCATTCTTGATCTCTTCCTTGCTTGCGTTCTTTTGAACGCCTAGAACCTCATAATAGTCCCGCTTGCTACTCAATGCAGATCTTCATCCTCTATTATTTTAGACAAGTGTCTTCCAAATATTGTTATGGCGAGGGGTTTGGCCCAGCCGCGCTTCCTGATGGTTCAGCCGCGCTTCCCGTTGGTCCACCACCACCAGCAAATTCAGATCCTGCTGCACCGGCCTGCGCCGATGAGGCACCGGCGCTCTGGTATGCCTGCGTGCTTATTTCTCCCAAGACGTTCTTCAGCTCCTGTATCTTAGCCTTGATGTTTTCTATGTTATTGCTTGCAATAGCATCGCGGATTTCCTGCGTTAGTTTATTCACTTTTTCTACTTGATCTGGACTTACCTTGTCCTTGAGATCCTGCTTCACCAGCTTGTCAGCGGCGTAAATGAGGTTGTCTGCTTCGTTCCTTGTCTCTGCCTCTTCCTTTTTCTTCTTGTCGGCATCAGCGAATTGCTCTGAATCTCTCTTTAGTCTTTCAATTTCATCCTTGGCTAGTTTGGTGCTTGCAGTTATTGTGATCTTTGCTTCCTTTTGTGTGGCCAAGTCTTTTGCAGTGACGTTTAATATGCCGTTTGCATCGATATCAAATGCAACTTCAATTTGTGGCACGCCCCTTGGAGCTGGCGGAATGCCAGATAGGTTAAACATACCAAGTGAAACACAGTCAGCTGCCATCGATCGCTCACCCTGCACAATATGTATTGTTACCGCAGTCTGATAGTCTGCAGCGGTAGTGAACACCTTGCTTTTCTTTGTTGGAATTGTAGTGTTGCGTTCGATTAGTGGCTCTTTTATTCCGCCTAGCACTTCCACACCCAATGTGAGTGGTGTTACGTCCACAAGCAGGATATCGGTTGAAACGTCTCCTGCTATGACTGCACCTTGGACTGCCGCACCCATTGCCACTGCCTCCATTGGGTCAATCCCGCGTTCAGGCTCCTTGCCCATAACTGACTCGACAAACTGTCTCACCATGGGCATCCTTGTAGGGCCACCAATCAAGATGATCTTGTCAACGTCTGCAGGCGTCATTTTAGCATCCTGCAACGCCTGCATCATAGGCTGCCTACAGCGCTCAATTATCGGCCGGAGCAGTTCCTCAAGCTTTGCCCTTGTAAGCTGTAGTACTAGGTTCTTTGGTCCTGAAGATGGGTCATATGCCAAGAAAGGCAAGTTGATCTCTGTAGTAACAACGTTTGACAGCTCTATCTTGGCCTTCTCTGCGGCCTCCCTGATCCTCATCATTGCAGCCTTGTCGTTTTTAACATCAAGGCCAGATTGCTTGCGGAAGTCCTGTACAATGTGTTCGACAAGCGCATTATCCATATCGGTGCCGCCAAGCTGGGTGTCACCTGAGGTAGATCTGACTTGGAATACACCGCCTCCCATCTCCATTATCGTGACATCGAGTGTTCCTCCTCCAAGATCAAAGACCATTATCTTGAGGTCCTTGTTTGCCTTGTCAAGCCCATAGGCAAGAGATGCAGCAGTGGGTTCGTTAATTATCCTTACTACTTGAAGACCTGCAATTTCCCCAGCGTCCTTAGTCGCTTGGCGTTGATTGTCATTAAAGTATGCCGGCACGGTAATGACTGCCTTGTCGACAGTTTCTCCTAGGAACGCTTCCGAGTCTCTTTTGATCTTTTGCAGAATGAATGACGATATCTGCTGTGGAGCGTACTCTTTGCCGTATACCCTGAACTTAAAATCTGTTCCCATCTTTCGCTTTGCCGCAATGACAGTTCCTTCAGGGTTTGAAATCATCTGACGGCGAGCTGGCTCGCCTACGATGAGTTGCCCATCCTTGGTAAATGCTACCACTGATGGGAATGCCTTGCCGCCTATAGAAGTGCCTTCCGCTGCCTGGATTATTGTTGGCTTGCCGCCTACCATAACTGCAGCCGCCGAGTTGCTGGTTCCAAGATCAATACCTATTATTTTCCCCATATTATCTACCTCCTTGTCCTCCTTGAATATCCATCTCTTCAGTGTTATTAACGCTATTTTTAACTATCTTTGAAATTTCAACGAGGCTTGGTCTTAGCACCCTGCCGTTGAGCATGTAGCCCTTCCTTATCTCGGCAGTCACTGTATTCTCTGCCAAGTCATCCCGTGCAGAATATGCTATAGCGTCGTGAACGTTTGGGTCAAAAGGTGTCCCGACTGCCTCTATCTCTCTTATTCCTTCCAAGGCAAGGAGCGAGTCAATATTCTTCAGTATTCCTTCCAATCCTTCAATGACTACTACCTGCTCTGACTTGCTCTGCCTAGCCACCGAGAGTGCTCGGAGGTAGTCGTCACGTATGTTGAGAAACTTGAGCAACAACTCCGCCTTGATGGATTCTGCCTTTGAGGCAAGCTGCTTTTCCATCTGCTTGCGGTAGTTATCGAAGTCTGCCATTAGATACCTCATCTTGTTGAGGCTGCTCTCAGAGGATTCCTTTGCCTTTCTAAGCTCGCTCTTAACTGACTCAAGTTCAGCTCTCAGCGCCTCAACTTCTTCTCCTTCCTCAATTGGTTTGCTCTCTTGCTGCTCGGCCATGATATTGCCTCCTTCATCATTCTCGACCAAAGTGAATCACCTTCTGCTCCCAAAAAGGGAGCCTATCTAATAATTAGATATCGCTCGTAAGAAATATAGCCAATCTCTGCCATGATCTGCTGTGTATGAGCTCAGACGATGAACTTGAGGCGATCAAGCATAAGAAGCTGGCCGAGATGCAAAAGGAGGCCGCCACCAAGGCAATGATGTCGTCCATTACCGAGCCAATAGTGCTCACGGATTCTAACTTTGCAAGTGAGGTTACAAAATATCCCATCATGCTTGTGGACTTTTGGGCGCCTTGGTGCGGCCCATGTAGGATGGTCTCCCCAATAATTGAACAATTATCTCGAGAATACTCTGGCAGGGTAGCATTTGGCAAGGTCAACGTAGACGAGAATCAAAGAATAGCGGCTTCATTTGGAATACAGAGCATTCCCACCCTGATGATATTCAAGGGCAGCAAGGCAGTTGACGTAATTATAGGCGCTATGCCAAAAGCACAGATCGAGATGAAGCTAAAACAACAACTCTCGTCAAAGAACGATTCAATTTACAGATAGTTATATAGTAGAAAAAGAAAAAGGTTGCACTTAGTTTATCCCTAAGTGCGGAAATGAAGCAACGCTTATTCCCAACTCGCCTTGGAGCTTTCTGATCTTGGTTGCGTATTCGCTCATCTTAGCGTTGTCGCCCTGTACCTTGGCGATCCTGTATCCCTTCCATGCCTTCCTCAATGCGCCCCAACTCTGACCTGGCGTAAAGTTGCCTTTTGGTACTACGGTTTCGCGGACTGACATTATTGCTGTCATGCTGAGATAGATTCATAGTTGGTACTTAGCACCAGTAGTCAACTTTCTCAGGTTTTGTGGTGAAAACAGTTGCCACGGAACCAGCTATGAGATAGCACTTGCAAATTTCGGTATTTGAGATAAAGAGATAGAGAATTTGCATCTCTTTCTCAATGTAACTATGTGTACGTAACGCCATACTTGTTATAGCTCTACAAAATCACATTCCTTGCTTACTGTGTCAAATATCGCAGCGGTTGCATTGTACCCAAAGAACCAACCGTTAGCAGTTCCAGGATTAATAACAATTGTTTTTCCAACAACCTTGTTATCTACCTTATGAGTATGGCCATAAACGACAACGTTGTATTTGCCTGATTGAATCAAAGCTTCTCGTTTTTTAAAATCAGTTCCATGATAGACCGCAATTACTAGGTCATCCTCTTCAATCTCACCAAGCTCACCTCTAAGCTCACCTCCTATTTTTTCAAAAGCATTCTCAAGTCCCTTTTTATCGATATCATTATTTCCCAATACGCCAATCAATTTTAGTCCTGCAAAAGCTTCTACCGCTTCAGGAGTAGTTATGTCGCCAGCATGAATTACATAGTCTATTCTCTTCTCTCTAAATATCTTGACAGCACCTTCTATGGTCCTGAAATTGTCATGGGTGTCTGAAATTAGTCCAACCTTCACTTTCTTTCCTAAAAGGATAAAGTGCATATAATATAAAGCTAAGAACTAATCCAAAGGAAAGCAAGAGGTTGAAACAACAATATAGATAATTCCACTTGAATTAGCTTCCAAAGCTACTCGATTTCGTCCTATCTCTTCGTTAGCTTAAGACTTGATGTTGAAGTCTTTATAATTATGTGAACCATGATTAGTTGACACAGAAATATGACTCCTAATATTACAAAAGATGAAATTGAAAAGCTAAGTGACTCACAAGACTTAGAAGGCAGCAAAAAAAAGACGACAGAAAAGGGTGAAACAACAACCAAAGCTAGTACATTTGATCTAACAAAAGCTGGTAGTACATCAGCTGGGATAATCGATATACTAGATAATCCGGACGTTGCAGTATGGTCCAAGGGAATAATGAATAAGACCAATACACCTGCAGACAAAGTCCAGAAATCTTCTCACATTAAATCGACGGCCACCCATATTGAATATAGGGAAGGGGAGGAAAAACAAAGTCATTTGCAGCAGCAGACAGTGGATCCAGCCAACAAAGAAGATGTCGCCAAAGCGATAGACTCAGGAACTTCTCTGACCGATGAAGCAACAAGCTTTGTTCAAAGAAGCAAGAGGGTAAGATCCTCAGAAGAGTAAAAGCTTTCGTAGAATTATCTGATTGTACGATGGATATACGTACGTACTTTTTCCTAAACCCCTCAAAACAAGATGTTTGCATACCCTCTCAGTACAAGGATATACTTCTCCAAAAATTGGAAAATTTATTATTGTTTTATTGCTGCATACTGTACTAGTCATCATGACAGACATTAAAAAGACAATAAAGTTCCATGGCTTAGAAGTAGCTAATGTAATTGTTAGGTATTTCCAGAGAGAGGTAAACAAGCCAGATGTGATAAAGATCCAAGAGTTTGACGCAACAAAAGATCCACAGATTTGTGAAACTGTAAATATTCAAGTTGTATCAGAGTTTGTTACAATTACATTTTACAAGAATGAATCTGACAATATAATCATTCGCAGAGAACTAATTCCAACCTTTATTGTGGAACATATTTGGGTTAGCGACTTACAACAATAATTCAACCGTCCTCTATTTTTGAGCTATTTGTTCTATTTTATTTTCTCTATCCCTTGTACTCCAGAACTCTTAATTTCTCTTCATATTCAATTCCATTGACTAGACCAAAGAAGATTCTCTAATTCTTGCCATTCATAAAGCCATAGGTTCAAAATCAAAAGTTGAAACAAGGATAGCATGACGGGAAAAATTTTTCTCTTTTCCTCTCTTTTTCCTTCTGTGAAGATGCAGGCATACATGCATTAAATGCGCGTAATGCAAAAAACTTAAGATGAAGGAAATAGTAACTGTACGCTTTCTAGGACAATGTTTGTCAAGAAACCCTAGAGGTATAGCATGTTATGCTTACATCATTAGGAATAAAGAAGGTTATTTATTAGATGAGTCTTGCGGTCTAGCAGCGGGGCCAAATTCTACATCGTCTACCAATAGCGTCGCCACTTATACTGCCTTGATAAGAGCGCTTGAATGGCTTATCAAAAATCGTTATAGGAACGATATCATAAAAGTATATGGCGATTCGAAGCTTGTAATTTCTCAGATTAATGACGGAGAAGCTGCCATCGACAGTAGCAACAAGAACAATATATCAAAAAGTACTCTTTCACTCTATACAAAAGTAATGAAGATGAAGGCAAAATTCTATTATATATCATTTGAATTGAATAACGACCACAATAATAATAGGCATATTGATGATAAAGAAATCGAAGAGCTGTCCCTTCTAGCCTACATAGAAGCAAAAACGAAAATACTCGAACAAAGCAGAAGTGGGCTTAATAATAGCATAGATAAAAACAGACAAGAACTGAAGAAAAAGTTATTCTCTACTGCTGCAGAATTAATGATGGCCGCAGCAAAATAAATAAACAAGAGCTACCTCTTCCTTTAAGAAATGGCTAAAAGCCCAAGACAAAAGTTCTTGACAGACACCATTTTCTAAAATAAATTCCTTTTTCTGACTGATATTAGGTTGCTCGTTGTCAATCTGCTCTTGGTAAGAAGGATCTTCTTGTTAATAGTCTAGATTATTATTCTCAGTCATGTAGCCTAGGTTATCTCATGAGTACTGCGTATAATGATCCTGAATTTAGCAAGCCCTCATCTTTGAAAACTAAAGAACAAGACTAAAAATAGAAGAACTCATTAAGTAAATGTTAACATCTCTTATTCCTGCCTAGATGAAAATATTTCCTCGGTATTTCAAATTCATAGTAATACCATTGTTTTTAGTCGTAATCGTCGTCTATACACTATGGATGTTGTTTTCTAATCCGATCTCTCATTATCTCGATTCAACAGTTGCGTTCTTACTACAAGAACCTTCATACTATGAATCTAATACCATTATAATCTCTCCTTCCATTTCTCAGAATAACCCATCATTATCATCGTTGTCACTGGACACAATGAATAATGATACAATATCAGTATTGGTAGGAGCTACCTTAATAGACGGCACTGGAGATCCGCCAAAACCAAATGCAGTCATAATTATTAATGGCAATAAAATAGTTGTAGTAACCAATGAAACTGAATATCACGATCAATATTTTTCACTTATCAATAATGAAACTGCTAAAGTAAATATCTTAAATCTCACAGGAAAATATGTCCTACCTGGCCTTTTTGATATGCATGCTCATGTTGCTGGAGTGAGAAAAAATTCATACAACCAGAATTTTTCAGAAAATGCACTTGACATGCTTTTAGATTACGGAATTACTACCATAAGAAATCCTGCTGGTCCTACCAATCAATCAATAGCCTTAAAACACAATGTATCTGAAGGCAATATTGAAGGTCCTGAAATATTTACTGCTGGAAGACTGCTTAATGGTCCGCAAATAGCAATACCGTTTGTAGAAAAGCAAATTAGCACTGAAGAACAAACCCAAGAAGAGGTCCGTCATCAGGCCGCAGCAGGAGTGGATTATGTCAAGCTATATGTTGGTTTACCGCCCAATTTGGTAAAAGCTGCTATAGACGAAGCTCATCGCCAAGGAATAAGTGTCATAGGACATCTGTATATGACAAGCTGGACTGATGCTGCAGACTTGGGAATTGACGCTTTAACTCACGGAGTACCAGTAAATCCTTTCTTATTATCAGCAGGCGACAAACGGGAAAAATTCCTTGAAAATGGTGGAGGTCCTTTTGACCATTTCTTATGGCTTGACTTGGTGGATTACAATAGTACAGAGGTTGAGGAAATGATAAATGCATTAGTAGAAAACGATATACCCGTCGATCCTACTTTGAGCATATACGAGGCTATGCTAAAGGAGGAGGCCGATGGATATGATGATGGTTTTTCTGATCCACAAAATCAGCTACGTTGGGCTAAAGTACTACAATTAACAAAAATTATGCATGACAATGGAGTACAAATTCTATCGGGTTCCGATATACCGAACTTTGGGCTAGTTCCAGGTGCAAGTCTTCATAATGAGCTAGAACTATTAGCTGAAGCTGGCATAAAACCATTGGAAATTATAGAGATTGCCACAAATAATGGTGCTAAAGCTCTAGGTGTTGATGACATCACAGGTACGATACAATCGGGAAAGCAAGCTGATATGATCGTTCTCTCTGCGAATCCCATACAAAATATTAGCAATACAAAGGAGATTGAAGCAGTAATCGTTGATGGTAGATTTGCTGATATAAACAACCAACGATTGGTAAACTAATGCCTTCCCTTCATCCCTCTATAGTAATGGATGCGCAAAGAGTTTTGCATCAATAATAGTTTACATATAACACTGCCTAAATTACGGAAAGTTAAAGCTTGGTTAGACTTCACAATTGCATAATCCAATGAACAAATTGCTTGCTAGACTACTGGCTCTCACTACAATAACGGCTCTTAAATCGATGGCGTTGTTTTAACTGCAGTAACGCCACCGGCAGAAAAATAGTTGTGAACATAACATTAATATAAAATGCATTAGATGCTCTTTCAGCACTCTAGTTTTATCAAACCTGAACTTCTAGATGTTAGATATTATTAAAGACATATTGAACATTTATCGAAAATTACGAAATCATGCCTTGCAATTCATGTTTAGTGTACAACAATATTTTGTAAGGCAGGAGGCAACCCTCCAAAATCATCTACTGTCTTACAAACTTTTAGTTTGGTTGGATATATGTTTTCAAAATTCGATTTCCTGTCTTCTAGCGATTCTAAATTGTGTGTTATTTAGCAAGAGATCAAGGCCAAATAGTGACGAGGATATTAGATTAGATTGAACTGACTCAAAATAGTAATTCATTAGTATTCCAGCTGATGTGATTACAATTTTCGTCAAAGTGTGATCCCATTCTGTTAGTTCCACAAACTAATCTTTCATTATTCGTCCTGCTTCCTCTATGGATACTATTTCATTTACTGCGCCCGTAATATTTCTTAGATTGCTGCCACAATGAGGACATGGAACGTCATGAGGAGCAAGAAGTGTTCCGCATTTGAAACATCTGTATGTTACAGACACAATCTATATAATCCATTATAAGCCTTAAGAATTGCTTTCATTAACGATCTGATCTATTGAATTAATAGGCATTAATGATGAATAAATCCCTTGAACTTTACGGATTTGCTTTGGGTAAACACTATTAGGCTATAACCATTGATCATTCTTTGCTATCCAGTATCTGCTCCAAATTTAGGTAGACGGATTCATTGAAGAGTGTTTTTCCTTCGCGTGACTACTAGATTACAGAAGGCATCAAAAACTATCTTAAAAATTGGCATATGAGACTGCCGGCTTTAGAAAAATAGGTTCACGATGAAAATTGATGGTTGGTGCCACAGCTCTATAGCTATAACAAGAAAAATTCCGTTATCTCTAAGGAAAGTTTCTGTCTCTATCTACTGCCTGTCAAGCTGATATATTCATACGCCTTGACTGCGTTGTCAAATGCATACTGCACCTGCTGGAACTGCTTTCTAAACTCGGCCACGTCCTTGGCTATCATTGCAGGATCCTGCTTGTCCACCACAACGCGCTTGATAAAATTAGCAATCTCTTTCATCTCGCCTTCCTTCATGCCAAGGCGTGTCGTCTCCGGTACTCCTATCCTCACACCGCTAGGGTGCATATAGTGTCTGCCTGCCTTGATGTCACCCGGCAGTAACTGCCGATTCAATATAATGCCTGCCTTCTCGAGCTCTTCTTCGATGGTACCGCCGTCGCCAAACTTAGTCACATCTACAGCAATCTGGTGTGATGCAGTGTAGCCGTTCTTTTCTCCTAGAAGTCTAAAGCCATAGCTTGCGAGTGCCTCTGCTAATGCCTTTGCATTCCTTATCACCTGTTTGGCATACGCTTTACCAAATTCTAACGATTCAGCCAGTGCAATGGCCTTGCCTGCTACATGGTGCAGGTGGTGACTGCTGGTATTGCCGGGAAATATTGCCTTCTTGATAGGCTCTGCATGCCTTGCGTATGATACTATACAACCGCCTTGGGGTCCCCAAAGCGTCTTATGGGAGCTCATGGTCATCGAATCCGCCCCCTCCTTCAGTGGGTCTTGGAATTCGCCCCCTGCGATCAGCCCAGCAACGTGTGCTCCGTCATAATTGATATACATGCCGTAGTCGTGCATAAACTCAGCCAATTCTTTAACTGGATGCGGGAATAAAAACAAACTACCGCCAAACATCCCTATTTTGGGAGCCTTGCCGCTGCGTGCCATCTCCTCTATCTTTTTCTTTGTTGCGTCGACATCTATCGTCATCTCTTCCTTTGAAAAGGGGTAATGCTCGATGTTGAGGCCATGTACCAGTCCAGCAGTGCCTGAGTGCTCTTTCTTCCCGTGGGAAATGTGACCCCCTGACGGTATAGATGCAGCCATCATCCAGTCGCCAGGGCTTGAAAAGGCGGAATAGATGGCAAGATTTGCTACGACTCCGGATGTCGCCCTGCAGTCGGCAAATTCAGCTCTGAAGACCCTGCGCGCAAGGTCGTTGCATATCAGCTCTACTTGGTCGATGTAGATGCAGCCCGCATAGACACGCTCACCGGGCCATCCTTCTGCGTAGCGGTTGCCAAAGTCACACATAAGAGCCTCCCTTACTGCAGGGCTTGGGATATTTTCACTTGCTATAAGCGGGATCGATGTGTTAAACCATTTATGATGCTCACGCATCAGCCTCAAAACGTCATCGTAGGCCTTTTTGGCACTCATTTCAAATTGATTGATCAAATTGGCTCTTTTAAGTTATCGATTCGAACATTTTAGATCTGCCTGCTTAGTCCATGATCTCAGGCTTGGCCTATTGCACAGCATAGGATATAATACATCTACCTCGTCTGCAAAAGCTGGTATTCTTCAGTTAGCCCAGTTAGCCCCATTAGATATTCCCTCCTCCAAACATTGTGGCGTTTTTTAGATGAGAGGTGACGATCAAAAATATGAATTGTCTCCCCCTCCCAATAATTAAAAATCGAGAGGATTGCATCTCAAAGACTGTAAGCTTTGACATTTGCCAGAACTATTTCTGGGGTACGCGTCTTTCCAGAGGAGAAGCGAAATCAAATTGCACCATTCATGCAAAGACCAGTCAGTCAGTCAGTCAACAAATACCTATTGCATATAAACCAAATGTATTTAATCATGACAGGGAGCAAGGAATAACAATCATAACTTTTCTCTACGATATAGTGACTAAGGCCGAGGGTTTTACAATCCTTCTTGCTGTAGCAGAAAGTTACATCATACTATGATTTTGAAAAACTCCGCAGCGCCTCTATCTTTATCTTCATTTCATGAACATGCCATATCCTCAGGCAAGCCTGCTGACTGCAAATGCCGAACCAAATGTTACGATGCTTCCAATAATCGTTACAAATCCGACAAGCGCCCAGTTGATATCTGGCAGCTGCAAGACAGGTAGGTTTGCTATGCTAAGAAAGTAGGTGCCAAAAGTCATCAAGAATATTCCAACAACTATCAGCCCAATTACTTTAAACATATACGCATTGAAACATTGCGATGAAACCATAAGACTGGGCAAGCTTGAAAGATTTGATAAAATGAAACACCAAATCAACCTTGTATTTCAAAGCGGTCAAAATGCAGTCAAAAAAAAGAGAGGGAATGACCTCCGCCTTGGAATCTGCAATATCTCTCTTTTTTGCTTACCTAGAAACTTGAGATGGGTCTCTTAAGAAGAACGATACTGCTAGTAAAGCTTGTTGAATTGGCAAAGCGTCACTCCATACTGCTGCAAATGGCTGTTCGTGAAGCAACGTGACGATCCGATATATTTTTATTATACTTATTATGAGTTATCTGTCTAATCTTTAATAGTCTGCTACTTCATATGAGATAGCGTGCGATACAGAAGTAGAACAGACATTATATCACAAATTCTTGAAGCCGCGAGTGGTGGAGCAACAAAAACTAAGATAATGTACAGAGCATTTCTGTCATATGCTCAATTAAAAGAATATCTCAATGTTCTCACTATCAATGGTCTACTTGACTATAATTCCTCAGAACAGATTTTTAGAACAACTGAAAAAGGGGACAAATTTCTAAAATTATACAGTCAAATCGGAGAAATTGCACCGCAAAGTTTAGACGAATCCATCCCAGCAAGAAGAAAATAGAGACACACAAAAAGAGAATAGACGCTATGCCTGCTAATTCCTTTTACTTGAAAATATATTTCGGCAGTTGTCTTAAGTGAAACATGGTACTACTGTTTTCTTAATCTTAGTTTCTAAATCTAGTTCAGGAAGATCCTTTACTTTTCTCTGAAATCGGTATTGTCCGCCAGGGACCTAACCACTTCAGTCCAAGCGGCGCTGATGTTTGCCCTATTATAGCCACCACCTCCAAGCGCGATTATCCTACCATTGCAGTGCTTGTGGGCCAATCTATGAATAGAGTCTGCAGCAAACATGTGTGCTTTTGAAGTATATTGCAAATGCGTTATTGGATCACCTGTAAGCCCGTCTGCACCACATTGCAGTATTATCAATTCTGGCTTTACATTATCGACAAAGTGCTCTATCTTACCAAATGCTTCTATGAATTCGTCGTCGCCAGCACCCGGCTCAAGCGGTATGTTAAGCTTGGTGCTTGCCGCTGCCCCTTTGCCTATCTCATTTGCTGATCCGGTGCCTGGATAGAGGTAGCGACCATCTTCGTGAATGTCTGCAAAGAACAGGAGTGGATCATCTTCAAATTCGTAAAAGACCCCATCTCCGTGGTGTGCGTCAATATCAATGTACGCTATCCGCTTTATTCTATATTTTTCGCGTGCTGCTAAGATTGCGATACCTATGTCGTTGAATATGCAAAAACCGCCAGCAGAGTCGCGTCTTGCATGATGCAAGCCCCCGATGGGGTTGAAGGCATGATCCACTTTTCTCTTCCGGCCGTCTCTGCCCGTCACTACCATGTCAAGCGCAGCCAGTGTCGATCCAACGACATAGAGAGAGGCTTCAAAAGCACCTTTGAATGCTGGGGTGTCACCCTTGTCGAGGAGCACACCGCCGTGCCTTGACGCCACTTTTACCAAATCAATATATGCTGAGTCGTGAAATAACACCGCAGCCTGATAATCTGCCATTACCGGTTCTTCCACTACGATATTGTCAATGCTTTCGCTCTGCAACTTGTTCCAGAACGCGTCAAGCCTGTCGGTTCCAAATGGATGAGCGCCTCCAAATCCATATCTTGCTAGCGCCTCACCATAAAACACAGCTGTCTGGCACATATTTATATGTCTGAGACAAGAATGAAAGCAACTGCAAATAAATATTCTCAACAACATTAGACAGTTGCTGCTGCATGTTCACCGGCATTGTCAAGGGCATAGGCATGGTTACGTCCGTCTCAAAGAGCAAGAGTGGGGCTGAGATAATCATGCGAGTCAGGCTCGGAAAGTTTGGGCGAGGTCTCAAGGAAGGCGACAGCGTCTGCATAAATGGCGCCTGCATCACAGCGACAAAGCTATCAAAAGGCGAAGCTGAGTTTGAGATGGTATCTGAAACCATCCGGCGAACAAATCTTGGCCAAACCAAACCAGGCGAAACGGTTAACATCGAGAGGTCGCTGAGAGTGGGGGATAGGCTCGAGGGACACTTCGTTTTAGGCCATGTGGATGGGACTGGCGTCATTGAGGATATTCAAAAGATGTCGTCTGAAACAACTATCTGGATAAAGCTAGATAAGTGGTTAACAAAATCACTGGTACCAAAGGGCTCGATCGCAGTTGACGGTGTTAGCCTCACTCTGGTAAGCATCAAGGGTGATCGTGTCTCTGTCTCACTCATACCTCACACCTTGAAGGTAACTACGCTTGGCATGAAACGTAGAGGTGACCGTGTTAACATTGAGACAGATATTCTTGGTAAATACGTCATGACCAACTTACCAAAGGTCTGGTAACAACCAGAATTTTAGTAATCTTTTAATAAGATTGAGCGACAAAACTACTAGTTGTCTCTTGACGAAGCAATAGCATCTCTCAAGGCCGGCAGGTTTGTACTCGTTCATGACGATAAAGCGCGTGAGAACGAGATCGATATGGTAATCGCTGCCGAGCATATCAAGCCGTACCACATTGCGACGATGAGAAAAGACGCTGGGGGACTTGTGTGCCTTGCAATCGCAAACGAGATCACGAGCAAACTGGGGCTAGTCTATATGCATGACATTATAGCAGATATGGGCAAGGTAAACCCGGTGTTTTCAAAATTGACAGAGGGCAGAACCAACTACGGGGATAAGCCGTCATTTTCAATAACGGTCAACCATCGCTCGACATACACCGGCATCACCGATCAAGACAGGGCACTTACCATATTCAAGATGGCAGAAGTGTGCAAGAACATTGACAATGGCGGCGTAGAACAATTCGCCAGGAACTTTCATGCCCCTGGTCACGTGCCGATACTTATAGCATCAAAGCACCTACTACACGACAGGATGGGTCACACTGAGCTATGCGTTTATCTGACACAGCTTGCAGGTATTGCGCCGGCAGTAGTCATTTGTGAGATGATGGACTCAATGACGCATAGGGCGCTCTCAATTGACGCTGGGCAAATATATGCCGCGAGATTTGGTATCCCTTTAATCGATGCAAGCGAGCTCAAAGCTAATGCCAGGGTGGCATAACCAACAATTGATTTATCTCGCAATAGTGGTTTCCGAGTTTAACAGCGAGATAACATTCAAGATGCTACAAGACGCAAGAGATCACGCAGCCAATTTAAGCGCAGAGATAAGCTACATCTTGTATGTGCCTGGCGCCTTTGATATGCCGCTTGCAGTTGAGCGATTGTTGAGAAAGAAAAATGTGGACGCCGTAGTCACGCTTGGCGCGGTGATAAAAGGGGACACCCGGCACGATGATATCGTAGCTGAAAATGCGGCACGGCTGATAGCTGATCTATCGTTAAAGTATGGCAAGCCGGTGACACTTGGCGTAGCGGGGCCTGGAATGACAATTGAGCAAGCAAGAGAGCGAGCAAAGCTTGTGCCCACTAGAGCAGTCAACGCGGCCGTAAACATGGTTTTGAGGTTGAGAAATCTACAAAAGGCAGTCGGCGGAGGGATTGTGATAATAAATGATACAACTGACAATAATTAGGATTGAAGGATACGGGCAATGGACTCTCACCCTTGGAAGTGACAGGGAAGCACAGCTTCAGATGCTACAAGCAAGGATCTATCATGATGTACAAAGGCTATTTTCAGAAAGAGATAGCATCGTTTTCTTCAACAGGTTCGATGAATATTTCGCGATAACAAATGGCCTTGGTGCTGATGATCATCTACACATACAGCATGAGCTTACAAAGCTGTACGACAACATGTTAATGTCAATGACAATTGGCGCCGGCAAGACTGCATTTGAAGCAAATCTGAATGCCTACCGCACAAGAAAAGAGGGGAGGATGCTTGACGGCAACTCTAGAATATTTGGCAGTGTGCACCCTCAGGCAGACGTAGCGCAAATAATGCATATTGATATTGATAGCTCCGCAAAAGTTGGCAATTGGCTGTCGCCTTATGAACTGACAGCACTCGTCATGAAGATCTACAGCAGGCTTGCAGAAGAGTTCCTGAAGCACAATTCGCTTGCGTTCTTTCTTGGCGGCGACAACGTTATGGTGATTTCTAATGGTATGGCAAAGGAGCAGGCTGACGAAGTGCTGAAGAGGGTAACGGCCGGCAATGATATTAAGCTCAACTGCGGTATAGGGATTGGCAAGACCGGCAGAAGAGCAGCAGAAGCCGCGACAAAGGCACTTGACACAATTAGAGACCTGCGCGAGGAAGGAAAAATCCAAACAATATATGAAATACAATGTCCCTAGCAATAACAAACGCCAGCCTTCTTTTGGGCAGAGAGCTTG
>DASUUX010000087.1:0-3322 GCA_036373855.1 Nitrososphaera sp. | reverse complement strand
GGTATGCCTCCTAAGACGTTGAGAGGAGAGCCCTCGCCCATAAGCGCACTGTTTAGCCCTTGACGTTGTGGATTGCCCTGGCCTGTAGGTCCATTGGCAAACACGAATATTCGCTCTACTGCACTAAATGCACTGTCGTCTCGGCCTGTAGTTATGTTAGCGAGTTTGGGGGCAAGTGTAGCTTGTTCAAGTGCTGCTGCAAGTGGCACGCTAGCTTCAGTACTTAAGTAAAGCACAGGTCGAGCAAAACTAAAGCCGGATGTAAGCTCTATCGTGACTGTGCCTTCATTTGGACATATGCTTACGACCTTGTCGTGAACTAGGCTGTAGTCAGGGTTGCCTTCGCAAAAGTTGATTTCAGAGGCATCAACACCAAATGCAACTATTGGAGCGTTGTAGATATGGCCACCTGCGTTCTCTACAAGAACTAGAGGAGAATAATCTGAGTCGCCTATTGCTCCAGGTTGGAATTCAGATGGAGGGAAGGGGTTTGCAGGGTCGGCGCCCGGGGTGATTCTATGCTCTGGGCTAAAGTCTACGGTTCCGGAGTGAAACTCAAGTGTGGTGTTTGAAGCAAGCGTAGCTACCCTTGCTCCTGGAGATGAATAAGCTAGTTTAGGTGACCAATTAATACCAAGCGCATCAGCATTGCCTTTGTCAGTTGTGTCGGTAAGGATATACCAAACTGTTTCGCCACTTTCTCTAATGTGCCCTTGATATAGCGGAAGGGTAATTGTGGATTCATTCATGTTGATGCTGCCAGATCTTAGTAGCTGGAGAGGACCTACCAGTTCTTTCTGTACAGTAGATGGTGCAGGGCCAAAGTAGGTGAGAGGAATATCAGCTCCAATGGATGGCGGGGCAGGGGCAATGTCATCATCTTGTTGTTGTTCTTCTTCTTGTCCAAAAGACTGCATAGCAGGGATAAGCACCGGAGTAATAACCAGCGCTATAACTGCCATTCCTAGCAGAGATGCTTTAGAGTTCATTGCTCACGACTCTTTGATTATGATAAAAAGGATTTTTCCAGATTATGTCCAATTCTTATCCAAATCGAAAGATGCTTGTTAAGTTTTCATGCTAACGTGCTTCGCTGGAACACCTGGTGCGATTTGAATCCACGACCTCAGCAATGCGAACTGTTGATGATAGAAAAACTTGTTCAAAGCTCACGCAAGTCCAATATACTATTTTACTTGCATAAGGTCAGAGAGAAGTCTTCGAGATGATTACATGATATCAAAAAAGAAAAGGAGTATCCGCAAGTATGATAGCTATCTCCGCTCAAAAAACGCAATGGCACAGAATAAGCTTATAGTGACACTTAATGCTGGTACCGGAGCAGCTTATGAAACAATGGTCTCGAGATGTACCGTAGTTATACTATACAATATCGGATAAGCTGTAAATACTTTATTTTCGGAAAGTGTCTACATGGATAGTGCTTCGACACTCCAAAATCCAAAATGGCAAAGCTGCATAGATGCCTGCATGCGCTGCGCTGAAGCGTGTGAATTCTGTGCCACTTCAGATCTAAAAGAGCAGGATATTAAGATGATGGCAGGTTGCGCTCAAATAAATAGAGAGTGCGCCGTCGTTTGTTGGACGTCAGCAGCATTGATGTCTATGGACAGCCAATTTGCAAAGCAGTTCTGCAATCTATGTGCTGACATCTGCGATGCATGTGCTCAAGAATGTGAAAGGCACGATGTTGACCACTGCAAGAGATGTGCCCAGACATGCCGCAGTTGCGCTGAGGAATGTAGAAGGATGGCTCGCTAATATACCGTCTATTTTTATTCGCTATGACACCAGACTCGCTTGTTATGCGATTAACATGGACAGTTCTACTAAATGTATTCTCCTAAAGCCCTATAATTTAGGCTTAATACAGAATAGGTAAACTTCCACCTCAAAACGAAAAATGATAATAATAGAATGTGAAAAACAATGGCAATAGTTTGCAGGGGAATATGTGAAAAATTTCGTGCGAAAAGATCGCATGACAGGTACCATTACCTGCGAGGTCAGAAGAGATGTCAATGCTGTTCTGTATATGTAGAAACAGATCTCAACACATGTCCATGTTGCCATCTCCGACTTAGGCTATCACCGCGCGCTACAAAAAACAAACACTCGTTCTTGTCTAAGATGCAGGTTCTAAGAATCTAGCTCGGTCAAGTCATTAGATCATACTTCAATGATCAAGATCTTTTTCTTACCTCCACCTATTCCTTTAGCTTATCCCTTATTGCAACAATAGAAGTCCTGCAAGCTTCCTTCCAGCCCTCCGTTTTCTTCTAGGTCTTTCGCTCGTCAGGCAAGTGACGATTTCTTATCCATTTGATGATCTAACAAGATCGTAAGCAAGTAATAAATCAGCTGTAGAGAGCGATTGTTTTTAGCTGCTTCTTAGACAGAAAAATATTATCGTAAGTTCTGAATTGTGCTGAAAGGAAAAATTTACAGTTAAGAACAAAGGTGAGAGAAAAACGAAATGGATATGAGAAAACAAGATATGAATAAAAGCACTTGCTTATAGTTATGCTAACCTTCACTATCAAATTTATAGCTCTGCGGCCTTTCTGCTACTGTATCGATATTTGCTTGTGCCTGCGGAACTGTCAAATCTATCCCTTGCATCTGGAATATATCATAAACATTTTTCCTAAGCTCTGATTGAATTTTGAGAAACTCATTTGGCTTGTTTGTATATGCTCTGAGCTCATAAACCGCGGCATAGCTTTCAAGCCTCTTGAGCAGAACCGTTGGCTGAGGATCTCTGACTATTTCTTTTGTCTTCTCTGCTGCCTCTAAAAGCAAACTTTCAATTCTCTGTCTTTTCTGCTCGTATGTTTGAGAGACTTCGATTACACATGCAAGGACATCTAAACCACTATAGTTTATGATCTGTTGCTGTAAAAGCATTTGGTTGGGTACGGCTACTAACTCATTTCTTATTGTCCTTAATTTTGTATAAAGGATGGTGATTTCAATCACATCGCCAATTAGGTCGTCATTTGCAGATGTACGGATTCTGTCGCCAATTTTGAATGGTCTAGATGATAACAAGAGAATGCCAGCTATAACATTGCTTATCGTATTTCTTGAAGAGAAGCCAATAATAGTGCCAGCAGCCACGCTTATTGCTGCTGCGGCGCCTCCGCTGAGAGTAGAGAATTGAAAGATAATAACAGTAATTGCAATTACAATGATAACAAGTTTTGTTATAGTCAAGATCCCCTTTAGCTGACTTTTTTCAAGCTGAAGTGAATCTGCCGTTCTATTAAGGAAGTAACGCATTATGAAATAGGTTGCAATT
>DASUUX010000086.1:0-3106 GCA_036373855.1 Nitrososphaera sp. | reverse complement strand
AACAACACGAGGTTGGCAAAATTCCCTTCCTCCTTTCATCCTGCTGTTTTGTGCTCCATGAAGCAAGTAATAGATGTCTGCAATCGATAGGGAGTAGAGACATCAATTTGTGGAGAAAGTAGAAGTAGCCCGGAGATGGCTAGGATTCTAGTAGAATACGGTATAAAGAGCGTATCTTGCAATATAGATGCTATTGATACCATATGCACGGTTGTGCATCAAAAGGAGCAAGAGCTTGCTAATAACGCACATAGGTTGACCAAGAGGTGATGATATTTCTCATGTGATGCAAAAATAATTGTGTTCTTCCATTTATTCAATCGCGTTGCATCTAGCTCTAGAAACGAATCTCAGAATCTAAAGTGTATCCTTTATGACCTCTTTTTCCTTTGGAGACGATCCTTCTTTCAGTAGCGTTACTGGAATTCCTCCTTTCGTGGTTCCTACAAGCCATGGCGATGACACCAAGCTGGATATCTTGTTGACGCTATATTTCTGTTCTAAGCATATATACTGTGTAATACAGCACAAACAATATTGATATTGATATTTATCCCCCCCCCGCCCATCTTACCAGTAATGACCCCAGCTACTGACAGAAAGCACGGTAGTGACTCTTCTTCTACCGTATCTAATGGGTACACGATGGTCTTGCCTGATCCTACATCAAAGATCTCCCTAAACAAACCCATTCTAATTGCAGGATTTCCAGATGGCGGAATGATAGGCTCTATTAGCATTAACCACATCATAGAAAATCTATCGATGCATCAGATAGCATCTGTCGAGTCCCAACATATAATGCCGGCTGCTATTTTCATAGGCAAGAGATTTAGGCATCCATTTAGGATTTATGCGAATGATTCAGGCACATTATGCGCCCTAGTATGTGAAGTGCCAGTAATTGCTAAGGGAACATTTTCGCTCATTAACACCATAATTGACTGGAGTACAAATGCTGGCACTAGGGAAATACTAGTTCTAGGCGGCATATTGCCGACTAATTTTAGTCCTCCATTCATCGACGGAAGAAAGCCATTGCTCCTGCAGAACGAGGTGAGAGGAAATACAAAATATGTAGATGAAACTATTGCAGAAATGCAAATGCCGGATGAGGCTATAATAGTTGGTCTTGCTGGCTCATTGCTGTCTATGTGCGCAGCTCGTAATGTAAAGTGTACAGCATTGATGGTGCCCACCGTGCTGAGCTCGCCTGATCCAGAAGGAGCCGCTATAGTCCTCGAAGCGTTGATCAAGATTCCTTTGGGGTTAAGGATCGATACTTCTCGGCTCAGAAAAGAGGCGGAAACCATAAAGAAGCATCTAAACGAATTTATGAAAATAAGGCAGCATCAGATAGGGGAGCTGGAACGAGCAAGCAGTGATGCTGAACGAATATACAGATGAGAAAAGTTCTCTCCTTTTTCGCGGTACAATAAACCCCTCAATTGCCTTGTTTTAGCAGCTTCAAGGACTGGTTGATAGACTCTTTCACCTCATTGAGGGTGTCGATTAGTGCTGCTTGACCATTGGTCCTTTCAGTTTGCTACAGTTCGTTGTTGTAGTATTTCATCCATGAATAGGTGTGTTGCAGATCTTCAAATATTTCAAATAGCAGCAATGACTGCTTGCCCCCTAGTATGATGGCATCCCACATGTCCGTGAAAAACGGCTTGTAATCTTTGTATTGGATGGAGTCTTCTATGAAGCTTAGCTTTTTCTTTAAGTCGTTAGTTACAAACTTGATGACCTGCTGGGCACTCTAACTTTTTTCCCTGTGCACTCTTCTCCTCTCAATTCAGTTTTCCACATATATTGCACCGTAGATTATTGCTGCAAGTAATGTCATCTCTGCAATCAGGCAATCCGATTCGATCGCCAATTATGCTCTTTGACCTCTGTAGATTCTAAGGCTTTAGGCCATCATATATCTTGACTAAATGCCATGCATTCCTAAATGCTTTATTCCTAGATGCTGCTAAGAGAATTCTGGTCTGCAAAATATCCATACAAGAATCCGAGTAGCTAGATTGGCTGCCTCGCAGAAGGCTCTGCAGCATATGCTATAATGTAGCTAACCGGGAAGTGAGGAAGAAGTAGTATCGACATGTGTAATAGAGGATACCATCATGTGCTGCGAGATCCCCCTACTATGTGCAAAATAGGCAATGTCAGGCTAGAGGAAGTCCACAAGTGGCCCATCGAATGAGTCTTACTATGTTCATATATCGTGTCAAGTCAGAACCATTAATACATAAAATTCTGTTGAAAGTTCTCCGCGTCAGGATAAGACCAAGAGGCTTGAAGCACTATAAGATGATGGTTTTCTGGTTGGGATGCCATCAATTATTGATATCCTATAGTAGCTAGCAAAATACTCGCAACTGATTCAAACGATACGGATGCCTGAAACCAATTTGGATCTATATTATTTCCTCAGACTTGCATACATGACATTTTTGTAATTTATAAGACAAACTCCTGCACTAAATATGGATGATATTATAGCATAAGAAGAATGACGAAAGTAAAAAATCTAGTAGCTCTTTTCTGCCTTTGTGCCCTTGTGGCAGGCGTAGCATGCCCCGCACCATTCGCACACATGGGGAGTTGCTTGCCCACATTTTGAGCAAAAGGTTTCAAGGCTATGTCCTTTTGCTTCGTGGTAAGTATGAGAAGCACGGATCCTTGTCATATTACTTTATCTCAACTCTCTTGCCGGGTGCTGTCTTGATTTGGTTGAACTTTTTTGAGCAGCATGAGGCTTTCCATTTGCTTCTGACATCGAAATGTTTCTCATAGAAAAAGGCGTTTTCAAAGATGCTGTCCAGGGTCCCTGTTGCCTATCTTCCCTTTTGGCAATCCTGCCAGATTTTTTCATGAACTGATTAGAGAACTATCCTATTTGAAAACTAGGAATGCAGTGCATTGCAATGAACTCAAGAAATAAAACTAAGAAATAGTGGAAAAATAAATTAAGAGAGACAATCCATGGAAGCCTGTACGATTAACGAATTCTTGTATGCAAATAACAGAAAATATCCTAGAATAGCAGAATTAAAGGATGGTAGTGAGCTGTATTATAGGGCCAGATTTTGTCTGGTAT
>DASUUX010000085.1:0-23136 GCA_036373855.1 Nitrososphaera sp. | reverse complement strand
AAAAGCAGCAGTCGATTTCAACTCATCTTCTACTATCTTGCTTGCATGCTTGCATATCCTGATCTTCTCAGGAGTCACTTCGCCAATTATCCTGACAGCTAATCCCGGTCCTGGGAATGGGTGCCTCTTTAGCAGTTCATCGGGCACTCCAAGCAGCTTTGCTGCCTTCCTTACTTCATCTTTATACAAATAGCGCAGCGGCTCAATTACCTTGAGATCGAGCCACTTTGGCAGGCCGCCTACGTTGTGATGAGTTTTAATCACTGCTGCGGGCCCCTTTGACACGCCACTTTCAATTACATCAGGATATAATGTGCCCTGAGCAAGCCATTGAAATGAATCAGCATCCTTTTCCTCGTCATTCTTCTTCTTTTTCACAACAGCAGCAAAAACGTTGGCAAACTCTTCGCCGATTATCTTGCGCTTTTCCTCCGGGTCAATTACGCCTTTTAATTTGCCAAGGAACTGCTTCTCGGCGTTGACATAGATGACATTGATGCCAAGGTGATCCTTGAAGAGCCTGACCACATCCTTTTCCTCGTCCTGGCGCAGGAGACCGTGGTTGATGAAAACGCAGCTCAGTTGGTCGCCAATAGCTTTGTGCATCAATGCTGCAACCGTAGTCGAGTCAATTCCTCCACTCACAGCAGCAAGGACCTTCTCTTTACCCACCTGCTTACGAATGTCATTGATTGTCGACTCGATAAAGCTCTCAATGTCCCATTCAGGCTTGGCTCCACTTATCGTCTGCGCAAAGTTCTTCAGGATTTGAGTGCCCTTTTCAGTGTGGACGACCTCTGGATGGAATTGAATCCCGTAGAATTTTTTGTCGGGGTTGCCAATAGCAGCCGAGAACGAATTCTCAGTACGTGCCAGCACCTTAAAGCCCTCAGGCAATATTTCTGCAGCATCAGCATGGCTCATCCAACAGTTCATGATGCCGGGACCTAGACCCTTGAACAGGTCTGATGTGCCTTCTTCTTCTCCTCCTCCTTCCCCCTCAATTATAAGCATAGACCTACCGTACTCTCTGCTGTTACTGCGCTTGACCTTGCCGCCAAAGGTATCGACTAACACCTGATGGCCATAACAGATGCCAAGTAGGGGCTTGCCCATCTTGAAAATTTCTTTATCTGGCTTTGGAGCATTCTGAGCATAAACGCTTGCTGGACCTCCAGAAAATATTATCCCCTTTGGATCAATCTCTTTGATCACTTTGGCGGGGGTGTTGTATGGCAATAATTCGCAGTAGACGTTTGCCTCGCGAATCCGCCGGCAAATCAGATGGCTATATTGAGAACCAAAGTCTAGGACCACTAATTTGTCCATCTTCTCTACATCTCTATATCTCTACATATCTTTCTCTAGCTATCTGCCGCTCTTTTCCAGCATACGTGTAAACACCCATGCAGAAGTGTTGAATATCTCCTGCAGACGATCCTTCTCGCGGTACTTATTTATGACAACTCGCTTGATTATGCCGCTGCTGCTGCTGCCGCCGCCACCACCACCGCTGTCGTCCTCTTCAACTTTGTAATTGAGTGCGTCTGATTCACTGAGCGCTCCTTGACTTACCTTCTCGGCATCTTTGTTCTTCATACCCTCTAAAATCCTGTTCAAAAAGAATGACTTGAATGGAGGCGTGTTGGCGTTGAGGTTGACGCCGGGGGCTGGAACAATGACAACTGCGTCTGGCGATATCTCCGCATTTGCAAGCAAAAAGTCGTCCTTGGCGCGCTTGAGCGGCTTGATATTACGGCTATCATCATCATCACCACCACCACCACCACCACCACTACTACTAACTCCATTATCAGTCGTTGCCCTCAAAGTAGGTGCGGCGGCCCCTGCCTGCTGCTGTTGTTGTTGGCTATTTGCTGCAGGTGGTTGCGCTGCTGTCTGGCGAGTCTGCTGCTGAACCTGCGCTGTTGTTGCGGTTGCTGCTGTTGTCGAGGGTCCAGCTGGAGTAGAGGTGGCTGCGGCACCAAAGCCGAGATTTGCCGCAGCTTTAAAGCTACCCTGCTTGAGCAGGTTGTCTATAATCGAAAGTGTGGTGCGTAATCGCTCGACTTCTTCCTGCCTATCTGATATTTCCTTGATAAGCCACTCGCGTATCTCTGCAGCGCGTCTGATGTCTTCCTCAGAATAACCTGACGACATTAGTAAGCCATCCTACTGCATAAAAGATATAATAGTTTTATCGCCGCCGCTGCCCCTGTTTTCTACGCTTATTCAGACTAAACACAATCACCATTGCTGCACCCCATAGCATAGCCGCAGGAATGTATAACTGGAAGAACCACGCCACTCCGCCTAGCACAGCAAAGGCCATGCCGACGATACTTTTTACCTGCCTGCGCCCAAAATTCATGATGGTAATTGATTATTGTTGTTGTTATTAGTATTATTAGATGGTAAGCGGTGAAAATCCCTTGATGGGTTTGTGTGCTGTATCAACAAGCTGAGAGCGAGATTGTTTTGCTAGCATTTCAAGCAGGCGCTTGCCAGCCTGCATCTTTTGCTTCTTGAGCTCAGGGTCCTTGACTTTTTCCTTTGAATACTTGCCTATGCTGTTGCCAAAGTCCATGCCTACAAGCACTATCTTCTTAGCGCCAAACTCTTCTGCCAAAAACACGCTTCTGTCACCATCTGTAAATCCTCCAAAGTTATGGACATTTTCAACAGGGGCAACCTGCGTGGACCCGACCAGCTTTCTGAATTTTGGAACAAGCTTTTTGAGTGTGTCAGTATTGTCACCATGGGCATGAACTACCAGTATAGCACCATTTTTTTCTGCCTTTTGAAGAAATTTGGAGTTGCCGTCAAGATCAGTAACTACAATATCGGGCTTGATCTTATTTTCAATCAAAAACTGCACGGCGCTATCTGCCGCTATCTTCACAAATTTCTTATTTTTCTTAATGTATTTTAGCACTTTTTCATCTTCTAGACTTGGGCCAGCTCCTACCACAATGACATTCTTGCCCTTGATCTTGCGCTGTAGAACCTTTGTGTCAAGTGCCTTCTTCTTTATCATTTCAGACAGAATTTTTGCAGCTTCCTGATCCTTTTCAGTGCTATATCCAAAATCTGCACGGATTCCCTGATAGTATGGGAACCAGTCCGCGAATTTCATTATTATACAAGAGAGCATGCGTAGGAGTTATTATTAATATTATCTTCTGAAAACTGAGGCTTACAAACACTTAGCAAAAAAAGAGAGAGACATCCATAGAATTCCCATAGTAATAATAAAAATAATAATAATTAATAATACCGCCAGACAGAGGACAAGAGCAGAGCAGAGCACACAATGGAGCCAAAAATCCAGTCAACATCTTGGAACCCAGAAATCATAGAAAATGCAATCCTCAAGAAATGGGGGGAGGAGGAAGGAGAGGAGGACATTTACCATTTTGCAATGGATGATGAAAGCAAGCCGGCGTTCGTAATTGATACTCCACCGCCATATCCTTCAGGGCGCCCTTGGCATATCGGCGCTGCTGCACACTATGCTCAAATAGACATGATAGCCAGGGTTGCCAGAATGAATGGCAAAAATGTGTTGTTTCCAATTGGCATCGACAGAAATGGTCTGCCTGTTGAGATCTATACTGAAAAAAAGTACAAGGTGCGCATGCGCCAAATGGACAGGCAAAAGTTCCTTGATCTTTGCAAAGTCGCCCTTGACGACTTGGAAGCAGAAATGATCCAGATAATGAAAAGGATGGGATTATCAGGCAATTTCAAAGAATACTACCGAACAGACTCTGATGAATATCGTGCGCTAACTCAGGCAACATTCATCGAACTGTGGAAGCGAGGACTTGTATACCTTGCCAACAGACCCAACAATTATTGCCCAGATTGCGGGACCACGATAGCTGACGCTGAGATCGTTTACAACGAGATCCCTACAAGGCTTGTCTACATGAAGTTCAAGGTAAGGGAGAAGAAGAAGGAGGAGGATGGGAAGGAGAAGAAGAAGAAGAAGAATAATAATAATAATAATAATACAGACGACACGCTCATTATTGTAGCATCAACAAGGCCGGAGCTACTCTTTGCATGCCAAGCAATCATAGTCAACCCAGAAGATGACCGCTATAAGCACCTGAAGGGCTCACATGTCATTTTGCCATTGTTCAATAGAGAAGTGTCAATAGTGCCACACCATTCAGCCAAGCCGGAATTTGGCTCTGGCGCTGTGATGGTGTGCAGCTATGGCGACCAGAATGACGTTCAGCTCTTCCGTGAGTTGGGCCTTAAGGAAATAGTTGCACTAAATGAGAATGGATTTACAACAGAAGCGGCAGGGCAACAGTATGCGGGCCTTCGGGTAAATCAAGCAAGAACCAAGATTATAGAGGACTTGAAGAATGCCGGCTTGATGGAAAAGGAAGAAAGCATCACGCATAGGACTCCTCTTTGTGAGCGAAGCAAGACTCCAATAGAGATCATTCCACTGCAGGACTATTATGTAAAGCAGCTTGAATTTGTGCCACAATTAAAGGAGCTTGCTTTTAAGTTGAAATTCCACCCTGACATGCACCGCCAGATCTTGCTCAAGTGGCTTGACTCAATCAACATCGACTGGCCAGTGTCAAGACGCAGGTTCTATGGCACTGAAATCCCGATTTGGTATTGCAATGTCTGCAAGGCTCCAAACCTGGCTCCATCTGATGGCAAATACTACCGGCCTTGGAAGGACAAACCACCTTTTGAAAAATGCGAAAAGTGCGGTAGTGTAGGTTCTGGATTCACTGGAGAGGAGAGAACATTTGACACATGGATGGATTCTAGCATCACCCCGCTTTATGTGGCCAAGTTTAGTAAGGACAAGAAGATGTTTGATTATGCTTACCCGGCTGCGATTCGCCCACAGGCAAAAGACATCATCCGCACCTGGCTTCACTACACAATGCTACGATGTGTACAGCTGACAGGTAAGATGTCTTGGCATGAAGCATGGATAATGGGCTACGGCGTTGACGAAAAAGGGGAAAAGATGAGCAAAAGCAAAGGAAATGTCATTGATCCTTTCCCGGTGATACAAAAGTATGGAGCTGATACATTTCGTTTCTGGTCGGCAAGCGAGGCCAACCTTGGCTATGACTTTCGCTGCTCAGAGCAGAGGATTGCAGGTGCGCAAAAGTTCCTCTCAAAGCTTTGGAATATTGGCCGGTTTCTGTCGTCATTTGAAGTGATAGATGAAAGACATGCACCACAACATCTAGAGCCATCAGACAGGTGGATACTGGCAGAGCTTGCCAGGCTTGTCAAAGAGTGCATGCGCGGCTACAGCGAGTACAACTTTTTCGTTCCAGCAAACGCGATTAGAGACTTTACATGGCATCTATTTGCCGCCCACTATATCGAAATGGTAAAATGGCGCGCATATGCCACAACTAACAACAACGGCAACGACAAAAATGATGACGCGGATAGGGGCAGGAGGTCTGCACTTTACACATTACACAGGTGCTTTTCTACGATCCTATCACTGATTGCCCCAGTGATACCATTTATCGTAGAGGAGCTTTGGACAAAGATGTACTCAAGTGAAACGACCATCCACAGGCAAGCGATGTTCAGAAAAGAAAAACTGGAAGAAGTAGAAGAAGATGCTGAAATGACAAAATACACCAAGCATATAATCGACTTTAACTCTATGGTATGGAACAAAAAGAAAGAGACGGTCTCAAAGGAGACAGGAAAACCACTCTCGCTCAAAGACCCAATAGACATTCCTTTGCCACCGGAGCTGGAGGAGTTTGGGCAAGACCTGAAGGCAATGCACAACCTGACTACAAGGTAATAATAATATGAAAGCTGTTGCGTTTTTTGAACATGGGCCTGTAGACGTACTGCAGTACAATGAAGATTTTCCAGATCCTGTTGCAGGTAAGAATGAAGTTATCATTGATATCAAGTACTGTGGCATAAATCACCTCGACATCTGGACCCGGCAGGGAATAGGGGCAGCAACAGGTAAAAAGATCAGGCTGCCTCATATCTGTGGATGCGATATTGTTGGAACTACTACTACTACTACGGCTATCAAGGGACAGAGAGTAATGATCTACCCCGGTGTTTCCTGTGGCAAGTGCCAGTACTGTATAAGCAGTAGTAATAGAACAACAACAAGAAGAAGAAGAAGTAGAAGTAGAATAAAAAACACTAACAACTGCAATAACAAGTGTGAGAACCTCTGCAGCCAGTTTGCAATCATTGGAGGCTGGAGTGACTATAATGGAGGTTATGCCGAACGCGTAGCAGTACCAGAAAAAAATGTCATCAGGCTACCAAGCGCACTAAAGGATGAGGCTGCAGCCACTCTTGCAGTGTCGTACCTTACGGCTTGGAATATGCTGCAAACAAATGGTGCCAGCAGAGGGAAAAAGATCCTTGTTTATGGCGCGTCAAGTGGAGTAGGAATGGCAACTATCCAGCTTGCAAAGGCGCTTGGTGCAACAGTGATAACAACGGTGTCTGGCAATTCGAAACATGACTTTGCGAAAAAGATGGGTGCCCATCACATCATCGACAGAACAAGGCAAGACATTGCTGAGGAGGTAAAGAAAATTGATCCCGCTGGCGTTGACATTGTAATTGATCACGTAGGAGCGGCAACTTGGGCTACGAGTATCGCCGCTCTCAGGCAAGGCGGCAGAATGGCAGTCTGCGGCACGACATCAGGGAACGAAGCGACCGTCCCTGTTCGGATGTTTTACACCAAGCAAATAGTCATGGTCGGATCTCTCTTAGGCACGCGAGCACAGCTACAGGAGTTGATAAATTTCGTGATGAGAAAAAAGATCCAACCTGTCATAGATTCTGTTTTTCCACTTCAAGACGCAAAAGAAGCGCAAAAGAAGATGGAAGCAGGCGCGCATGCTGGCAAGATTTTGCTCAAGTTATAGGGAGGACTTGCCGTTTAGTAGCTCAAGCGTATCGTCTGCAATGTCTATTGCTGTGTGTGAGTCGACGTTTGGCTCAAGTGTGACAAGTAGTGTCTTGTCCACCATGTAAAACGTAAGTATGGACATCTTTTCGCGCTCCACATAAGCGAATCTTGCCCCTCCCATAGATGCATCAAAGCGCTCCCTCATTGACTTGCGCAATGCAGTCTGCGTGAGGAACAATTCTTCATCAGTCTCGCTCACCATGGAGTCAATACCCTTGCGCATGCCGCCTGCAACCAGTGTGCCGGTACTGTCGACTACGCCAGCATACCTTATGTCATCGTTCAACATAAACACCCGCTCGCAAAGCTTGTTAAGATCCATGGTTTTCTCTTAGAAGACAGTGTTTATTGAATTTTTAGTAAAGCCATATTAGCAATTGATGCCAAGTTATTAGCTGGAGAGATAATTGTAATGAGCACGGAGCGAAAGAACCCCTTCAAGCGCGACCAAGCGCTAAACGATGCCACATCGGGTCAGCTAGGCGAGGAGCCAAGGCCGGAACCATATCCGGAAAAGGACCCGCGCATGGAAGCAGCGCGCAAAAGGTCAAGGCAGATTTAGCACATATTCACATACACGTGATGTGTGAATATATGTAGCTCTTGTAATTAATTACGGAGCTTGGCTTATGCTTTTTTCCTTTTCCACTATGTCAGTCTTCTCTTTTATTGGCATCCTGCGCAACCATCGTGTGGTGGTGCGTCACGTCCTTCAACCTTTCACAGCTATTGCAGATCCATGAAATGGACTCCATGCAGACATTACAGTGCAAAACTGGTATAAGGTATCGTCCGCATGACCTGCAAGAAGTATTCATTTAGCTTATAATCAAAAAATATGTGTTTGAACATTATTGTATAACAATATTGATAGTTCGTGTGCATATTTACTACTCATAAAGCTGCACGTCTAGTAACGATCAAAGTGTAGCACGATTTGTGTAGTTTGGATTCATTTTTATAACCACTTAGTCAGACGGCTATATAGTATCTGTGATTCATATCTTCGCCCCCTCTAGAAGCCTCCGCTAAGGACAAGTAGAACCCCTTTTGTTTTTTCCAAAGCAGCTTTTTCTCAGTTGCAGTTTTTATGTGATGCGTATCGCAATTACTACATAATTTTTGCCTGACCGAAACATACGAGTCATCTTGTAGATTATACCATACTTTTTCTCCAGCATTTTGAACGCTTTCAGCTTCTCTTCTTCGCTGGCTATCCTTGCTTCTCCTTTGACCCAGTTGCCCTTCACACTGCCGCGCATATCACACGGAGCTATCTGCACAGACGGATTGTTGCGTATGCGCTTATACTTGCCTGAGTCGTCAGAGGTCCGCACGTATAATATACTATCGTCATCACTACCACTTTCTACAAACCAAACAGGGGTCCTGACTCCTCGTCCGTTCTTTCTGTAGGTTTGTAGGTTGATGTATTTCTCACCAGCAAGATGCAACAATTTTTCTCTACTGCTCTGTTATTGTCTTGATCAATCCTCAATATAAGAATAAAAAAGAAAGATCAGGTACTTGCAGCAGTCAATTATCATATCCCAATAAATTGTTTTTAGCCGATGCTGCCCCATAGATCATATCTGCACTTGCAATGACAATATATGTAGTCAAGGCCAAGCCAAAACAGAAGCTCATGGCAGATCTCAGGCAAGAGCTCAGATCGGGCAAGATATCAAGGCTTAGACCATTTGGAGAGGAGCTGCATCACGGCCTAGAGAATGCAAGAATGTTTGAGGGGTACGCATATTGGGTGGAAGAAGATTATTGCTCTCCGCCGCTTGCAATGGAAAGGAGAAGTGTACTGGATCGCTATTTCGACGATATCACAGTAGAGCAAGTTGAATCAGATGAAGAAGGATGGAATAAGATCAAGGACAGACCCATGCTTTGGAAGTGATATACATTCATTTCCACATACAGATGTATAATACATGAGATATAACTAGTAAAAAGATATATGACCAGTAGAATCCAAAAAGCGGTATAGAGTAGTCTTTTTCTTCTTTCTTCGTCTTATCAGCAGACAGAGAGAGAGAGAGAGAGAGAGAGAAGATATGAATGCAGTACTCGCGCGCGCGCGCGCGTGTGTGTGTGTGTGTTGTCTGATTCTGGTGGATCAGCAGGTGACCCAACTGATAGTGATAACAATTCTAATTCCAAACAATCCCCTCATACAGGGAACTGAAATAGATCAGAGGATCTGATAAGACGCAATAAATTTGCGTACCAAAAATAAGGAAAAAAGATTAGAGGGTGTCCTTACCTTCCAGATGTGCTCTTAACATCCACGCCATCTTTTCATGTTTTTGTGCTGCTTCTAGGAAAAAGTCATTTGTTGCCATGTCTTCTAACTCTTCAGCTTCGTCAGCGTTCTTCCTAAGCGTCTTGATTATTGTTTCATGATCCTTTAGCAGGTTGGATATCATTGTCTGTGCGTCAGGATTTTGACCAGGGTCTTCGTTGATGCTTGAGTAGCGGACAAACTCGTCGAGCGTGCCAAGCGACTTGCCGCCAAGCTGCCTTGCCCTTTCTGCTATTTCGTCTACCATTTCATCGAGAATTTCATACTGCTCTTTAAAGAACTCGTGCAGCTGATGGAAGCGAGGTCCTATAACATTCCAGTGATACTTCCTTGTCTTTGTGTAGAGAACATACTCGTCACACAGACGCATGTTAAGAGTCTCGACCAGCTTTTTACGAGCATCATCTTTTACTCCAATGTCTGTCTTAACATCTCGCTCCATTATTGCTGTAGATGTCGCACTACTACTTTTTGATGCCATAATGATAATAGATCACACAAAATTATATATGAGATATGTAACAATGAGGCAGACAGCTTTATTACATTGAGCGCCTACAACTGCTAACAAATATGGCAGTGCGTAGGAAAAAAAACAGAGTGACTGCCCAAGATATCGATATGCTGTTTCGATTAGCCGAGCTATATAACACGGACTATGATTTCCAGGCTGCCGAGTGGTTCTGGGGTCAGTTCTATGAAAAGACGATCGAGGAGTTCACAAGTAAATACGCGCATGGAAGCAGAGAGTATCAGTTCTTTGAGAGGATCACGTCAAAGTGGGAGCTTGCAGGCTTGCTTGTGGAAAAAGGATTCCTAAGCGCCGATTTATTTTTCGACAGATATGGGTCACTTCAGACGGAGTGGGATAAGTGCAAACCAGTAATCTATGGTCTTCGGGAAAAGTGGAACGAGCCACGGCACCGCGAGAATTTTGAACTTTTGACAGAGCTTGGCCGCAAGTGGCAGGAAAAGCACCCACCAAAGGTATAACTTGAACATTGCGTGGGTATTGGCATGATTGTTGTTGTTGTTCAACATCGCCTAGCTAACCTCGATTTCTGGTAACTTGACGGGAGATGAGCCGAATCATGCAAAGGAAAATCACAGTGATCCTTTAAGTTACCAGTAACCTCTCTCTTATTCTTGGCTTAAGCGGGTCTCATAATGAACGCGAATTACAATACATGGTGTTGCTAAGAGACAAAGTAAGTGCTAAAGACTAACTAAAGAGAAAATAACCCTTGGTTTAGATAGAGGATCAAGTGTGTTGACATACTATCTTTTTACAAGAGACAGAGATGTGTATATATATGCCACCTATCTGCGTTTGCTTATTTTCGTTAGACTTTCATACTGGATAGCATACACACAGTCATCACAAAGCATTCAAAGCAATTCCTACCTTACTGCTCTGTCTATTTATGACCAGATATGTAAAGCAATGCTAGAGGCATGAAAGAGAAAGTAGTAAAAGAAGGAACCTCAAGCGAAGAGATGGCGACAGTTGCCAAACTTGTAGTCAGATGCCTCGAAAACGAAGGCGTCAAATATGTCTTCGGGATCCCTGGCGAAGAAAATATCCATTTTATAGATGCGCTAACTGGTTCATCAATTCGCTTCATCTTAGTTCATCACGAGCAAGCCGCGTCGTTCATGGCGGACATGTACGGCCGCGTTACGGGCAAGGCGGGCGTGTGTAGTGCAACGCTGGGACCTGGAGCCATTAACCTGCTATTGGGAACCGCGGATGCCCATACAGACAGCGTCCCCTTGGTTGCTATCAGCGCACAAGTCGGCCTTAACCGCGAGTACAAGGAAACACACCAGTTTGTTGATCTAGTCAGCATGTTCAAGCCTGTAACGAAGTGGGCAGCAGAAATAAAGACTCCCAGTGCCGTGCCAGAAATGGTGAGAAAAGCGTTCAAGGTTGCGCAGACAGAACGTCCTGGGTCTTGCTACCTTGGTTTCCCCCAAGATCTTGAAGAAATGTCAGTTTCGCCAGGTCTTCGGCCATTGCTTCGATCAGAGGTGTATGATAGTGCTCCCTCTCCATCGCAGATCTCTCGAGCAGCGAAGGTGTTGGAGGCAGCAAAGTCTCCCATCGTCCTTGCAGGTCATGGTGCTGCACGAGATAATGCTCAGGATGCACTAATTCGGTTCTCGGAACACCTTCACATTCCTGTGGCAACCACTTTCATGGGAAAGGGAGTATTTCCAGACATGCATCCCAATGCGTTAGGGACGGTAGGCTTTATGCACCATGATTACGTCAACTTCGGATTCGATCTGGCCGATGTACTTGTCTGTGTAGGCTATGATCTGCAAGAATTTGATCCGGTAAGGATAAATCCGAAGGCCGACAAGAAGATCATACATATTTCTAGTTATGCTGCTGAGGTCGATGCACATTATCCTGTTGCAGTTGGCATCGAGAGCAATCTGTCGATGGCACTTGATGAGCTTGCAAAAGGCGTGAGATCCAAAGAAGGACTGAAAGCGGAAAACCAAAAGATTGTGAATCTGCTTCGAGGAGAGCTTGAAGAGGGGGCGCGAGATGATTCATTCCCTGTTAAACCGCAGCGTATAGTCTCTGACACTCGTCTGGCACTTGGACAGTCAGATATTGTGCTGGTTGATACAGGTGCACTAAAGATGTGGATGGCCCGCCTCTATCCGACCTACAAGCCTAATACTTGCCTGATTTCTAATGGCCTGTCAACTATGGCGTTCGCTCTTCCCGGAGCAATAGCAGTGAAGCTTGCCTACCCCGAACGCAAGGTGCTTGCCGCGGCTGGAGATGGAGGGTTCTTGATGCTGGGCTCTGAGTTGGAAACAGCCGTACGAGAGCATGTCCCCATTGTAGTCCTGATCTGGGAAGATCAAGCTTACGGATTGATTAAGTGGAAAATGGACTTGGAGCTCGGGCACCATTCTTCTGTCGATTTTCAAAATGCCAACTTTGTGAAGTACGCTGAAAGCTTCGGAGCGAAGGGATATCGGATCAGTCACGCGGATGAGCTCCTCCCTACTCTAAAATCTGCACTTGAGGATGACGCAGTCTCAGTGATCGCATGTCCAGTTGACTATTCCGAAAACATGGAGCTTACTGAAAAGCTCGGCCGTCTAACTGAGGCTCTCTAGTAGATCGCTGCGAGAATTTTGAGCTTTTGATAGAGCTTGGCCGCAAGTAGCAGGAAAAGCACCCACCAAAAGTATAACTTAGGATATCAGAGGAGCGCTGGTATGGTTGCTGCTGCTCATGATCGCCTAGATAACCTCTATGAAGGCCTGCATTCTGCGATCGTTCTCCAACGGAATCTAAAGATTTACTTTATAAGTTGACCCAAAGAATGATACCCCAAGTACATTCATAATCATCAAGAAGACATAAGTTGGAAATGGGATAAATAAGATCCTGAGCAGCCCCTACCATGTCACGAATAGAATATCAAATAGACATAAGCGCGCCCGTAGAGAGAGTATATGAATACTACACAAACCCAGACAACATCAAAGAAGCTTGGCCAAGAGATATAGTCAAAGAATCGGAATCAACTACAGCCTCTAAAAATGAGCCAGGTTCTGAGATGAAAGTCAAAGGTGAATATATGGGACGCCAGGCAGAAATGCGCTTAGAGGTAGCAGATAAAGAGCCCAATAGAAAGTTAGTAACCAGACAAACAGAAGGACCTTTTAAGAGGTGGGAGAGCATACAAGAATTTCAAGGCAACAACAATCACACGCACATACGACACGTAATAGACTATGAACTTGGAACAGCTGCCAAGGCTGGAAACTTTGTCACTGGAAGTCAGGCTGATGACAAAATAAGACAGGGATTAGAACAGGCAGCCCAGACAGTCAGGCAGAAGCTAGAGTCACAACAGTCTAGGTAAAAAACAAGGGATCAGTCAATGGCACACAGTGTAGAACATTTTGAAATTCCTGCGGATAGGACAGACGACCTCAAGAACTTTTATTCTTCACTATTTGGCTGGCAGTTTGAAAAGGGTCAGACAAGGGACTATTGGATGATAAAGAATGCAGGAATTAGCGGAGCATTAGCTCCAAAAGAAAATGCAGAGCAGATGCCAACTATGTTTGTGACAGTTGAGTCCATAGAGGATTACATCAGCAAAGCCCAGCAGCTTGGGGCAAAAGTAGTGAAGAATAAACAAGAGATCGACGCTGGATACTATGCAGTAATGGAAGACCCGCAGAAAAATACGTTTGGGATATGGCAGGACAAATAGACGATCCTTGCCATAGCACCTTTTTATTTCCTTAGGAGCAATAGAGTCTCATAATGTCTTATGTATCTGATGACAGAAACTACACGGAACCTAACAATTCAGGTATAGACACTATAAGCAGAGTAGGCGACATCACCGGAGAGCCCCCAACCAACGAGGCTATTGACAGAAACAAGGCAGCAAAAATGGCCAACCTGCTCGAAGATCTAAAATTTCCAGCCACAAAGGAGGATATTAAGGATCACATCAATAGAAAATCACCAGCTATGGGAAACCGAATAAACGATATCTTTGAGGTAGTCTGGAATAATTTAAGAGACGACGTGACTTACAATAGTGCCTATGAGGTTGAGAAGGCTGCAGGCTTGGTAGAAAAGGCTGATGAGAAATAATGAGGGGATATACAGAGAGATGGAGAGAAGACCTGTAGTATTACACAACAGTATATCTTTAAATTAAGACTCAAGTGGTACATGGTGATGGGAAAGCAACTCCACTGTTTTGCAATGAATATCGAAGACCAAACATTGCATAGACAGCGATAGATGCTAAACAATATTTTGAAGCAGCTACTACTGCTCCAACTAGAACTGATATTGCAATCCTCCTTTTTTGCCTTCCAACCGATTCAACGCGTGAGCTAGGAAATCAGCAGAATTACCAGTGTCTTGATTTGAATATGACAGATCAAAAGAATCCATATAGTTATCTGTTGATTAAGCAATATGTAACATCATAATAATGCGAGTATGGGATATTGAGGCGAAGTTACTATGCAACAACCATTTGTTAGGAGAGCATATGGAAATCCATGCGATCTGGACGATTTTGACGGAAAATAAGAAGGGATATTCGCATCACCCTGAGACTTTACGTTGGAAAGGCAAGCTATTGGCACTTTACAATAGACATGAAACGGTAGTAGCAGAAATGATCAAACGCGGCTTTAATCACAAGAGCACTCTGAAAAAAGAATTGGCTACTGGCTCCAACATACAATCTCTTTTTGTTGATCAACCAACTAGGCAGCGAATGATCTTGTTAAATAAGAGATGTAAATGCAAGTTATAAGATTGTGAGCTCTTTTTAAAAATGTCATCGACTAGCAAACCAGCTCTACAGACAGAATTATGCACAATAATGCTCAGTTTATGCATAGACCTTCGCACAAGAATTTGAACTATGCAATAACATCTTCGTTATGAAGTTACAATTTATTATCAAGAAAGCCTTGCATTATTATCATATGCAACCGTCAGATATTGAGGACATCCTACCACCGGAGAAAATAGCATTCATCGCCTACAACGTAGGTATTTTTGAATCAGTTCAGAAGTTTGGCAACCTTATTACCAGTAGAAAGATAACTGGTGGGATGGATCCAGTCAAGGTATCGGAGCTCCTTGAGGAAACGCGTGCATTCTATGACGCAGAGATGATTGCACAACTTATCAATGGGATGCTGGCGCAGAGGGAGAGCATGGATCTTCCTTCTCCCCTGACAATTGGGAGGGTCACAGCAGGCCAAGTAGACTATGTCATCAGGCAGCTAAAGGCAGCAGGCATATCCATTAATAAATAGCACTACAACAACCACCACCACAACAATAATCGTCGGTATCAACATGAACAACAACCACATGGAGGCTTGATCAATTCCTTGCTTGCTGTATATGCATGTGTTGCAATTTTTAGAGCTGTTTCTGAAACAGACTCATGCAGTTACTAATAAAATTAATAATTGTCTGACTGATAATTCTTCAGTCGGTTTTCGCTAGAGTAGAAATTCAAAATATTAAGATACTTGAGGGATTGCATTAGCTTATGGGTCTGATAACATGGATAGCAATTGCAGTGATAGCCCTCGTAGTTATCGGACTTGGAGCGGGCGTCTTCTTTTCAGGATTGATAAGGGGTGCTGAAATAATTGGGAATAACCCGGCAGTACAAAACGTTACCCAAGAGGCTAAAGAATTTCTCAACAATAACATTCAGGGGAGCAGCAGCGACAGCTCCAGTGTATTGGTAATAACCACTAATGAGGCAAGATACAGAATCGGTGAGCCGGTGACAATTACAGTCAAGAACATAGGCGATGAGACACTGACCTTTCCTGACTCGGCAGTGGGTCTAAAGATTCAGAACATGAACACCGGGCAGATGTACAACGTTGTTGCGGCCCAAGTAACAACTGAACTGGAATCTGGGGCATCGAGAACGATAACTTGGAATCAAGAGGACGGCAACGGCAACAATGTTCCAACTGGTGATTATACTGCCACGGTGCAGACCATATCATCATCATCATCATCATCAGCTCAGAGTGTCTCAGCACAGGTTAGCTTCGAAATTACAGAATAAGCACGGCTCCACTGATGACTGTAGTCCATAGACCATCTTTGTGGCCCTCTGCGGACTGGGTAAAGTTCTGTGTTCGGTAGATCTTGTTTGATAGTCTCCACTGCTCCTCTTTTTCATTCCATGCAAGGCTTGGATCGTTTGGCAGCCCAAGGATAGTTGCAAGCATTTCCATTGCCATATCCTCGGCATAGTCACCTGCCTTTTGCGCAGTTTCGCCGGTAGAGTGATGCTCTGACAGGTATCCGTGCTGGCTCCCATCCGCGGGTCTTGCCAGACCTATTGATGCCGCAACAAGCCTGTTGGGCTCGTTAGTGGCAGACCTTGCCATTATTGTAAATACAATCTGTCCAGGCTGCAAGTATTTTCTCCCTTCCTGGCGGCTGACAATTTTACAACACGGAGGGAGTATGCTTGATACTGACACCAGATTGAGGTCTGCTATTTCGGCATCTCGGAGGGCAAGCTCAAAGCTTGTCAAATGTTCCTTGTGAATGCCTCTGCCCTTGGTGAAAAAAACCCTCGAGGGGACATTGCGCATAGGATTGGCAGTACCGAGATCTTGTTGTTCCATGCATAATGTCTGGCATACAAGTCAAATTAGAATTAATATTATATTATCATTAATGTTGCAACTATATAGCACAGCTGGCGGCTAGATTGGAGCGTTGAAGATCAGCGCGATGCCAGTGGGTAAGAAGTTCACGGTAAAAGTAATGGGCATAATCAATACCAGTCCTGAATCCTTCTACAAAGGCTCTGTCAAGACTGACGAACAGGAAATAGCAGCAACAGCAAGGCAAATGCAAGAGGATGGCGCTCATATGATCGACATTGGTGGCATGTCTACTGCGCCTTATGTGCAAACACTCGTTGTCCCAATCGAAGAAGAAATAAGAAGAGTCACAGAAGCGATCAAGATTGTCAAGAGTGTCTGCGACTTGCCGATTTCGGCAGACACACCAAGGGCAGCAGTTGCAAAAGAAGCGATAGCAGCCGGCGCAGACGCAGTCAACGATGTAACTGGACTAAAATACGATAGCAAGATGGCAGGTATCGCAGCAAAAGCTGGCGTGTCGATGATAATTGGCGCATACAGCAAAGCACCTGCTACGGGCAAAATGGTCAGTACACTCGAGGCATTGAAGAAAAGCATAAGATTGGCAAGTGAGGCAGGTATCAAAGATGTAATGATTGATCCATCAATAGGCTTCTTCCGTCAAGAAGGGAAAAATCCCTTTTTCACTAAAATGACGGACATGCCGTGGTATGCACGTGATATTGAAATCCTATCCAACCTGCACAAGCTTGCCACGCTCAAGAAGCCGATCTGTGTATCAGTTTCGAGAAAGTCTTTCATTGGGTACCTGCTGAACCTGAATTCGGCAGAAGATCGCCTGATACCATCAATAGCATGTGAAATGATCGCTGCTCTCAATGGCGCAAATATCATCAGAACACATAACGTTCGTGAAACAGTGCAGGCAGTGACGATGCTGCAATTGTTGGGAACATAGGTTGGCAAACGCTTATAATGCTTCAGAGCTGTTACACATCAAGGAAATAGTTGGACATTGTACAGGGTCTGACATTTGATGACGTACTTCTCGTTCCTAAACGGTCACCGATAGTTTCCAGATCTCAAACAAACCTGCGCACTAAGCTGTCACGCAACATCACACTCAATATACCAATTATAAGCGCTAACATGGACACCGTCACTGAATCAGGCATGGCAATTGCCTTGGCAAGAGAAGGCGGTATTGGAATTATCCATCGATTTATTACAATAGAGGATCAGGTAGACGAGATCCTGAGGGTCAAGCGCTCAGAGTCAGTCATGATAGAGCAGCCATATACTGTCAAACCTGATCTGACAGTGGCAGAAGCAAAAAAGGCTATGGCGGAGTACAGCGTCTCTGGCCTGCTTGTCGAAGAGGGAGGCAAGCTTCTCGGCATAATTACAAGGCGCGACATTACGTTTGAAAATAATAACAAACTCAAGGTGTCAGAACTCATGACAAAGGATGTCATCACTGCCAAGGCAGGCATTACTATAGATCAGGCAAAGGAGATTTTGCACAATAAAAGGATAGAAAAGTTGCCGGTGGTTGATGACAAAAAGCACATCGTGGGGCTTATTACCAGCAAGGACATCTTGAAAATGGAGCAGTATCCGTATGCATCAAAGGACAGGAAAGGCAGATTGCTTGTAGGCGCTGCAGTCGGCGTCAAGGGAGACTATTTAGAGCGTACAGAGGCGCTGCTCGAGGCAGGTGCAGATATTATTGTAGTCGACATTGCGCACGGCCACAGCGAAAATGCTATCAACACTGTACACATGATCAAAAAGGCGTTTCCTGACTGCGAGCTCATTGCAGGCAATGTCGCTACAGGCGAAGGCAGCCGTGACCTCATCAAGGCCGGTGTAGATGCATTAAAGGTAGGAGTAGGATCAGGCTCGATATGCATAACAAGAGTCGTGACAGGCTCAGGCGTGCCGCAACTGACTGCAGTAATTGACAGCGTCAAGGTTGCACGCGATTATGAGATACCTATAATATCTGACGGCGGCATACGCAACTCTGGTGACATTACCAAGGCGTTAGCTGCAGGTGCATCCTCAGTAATGATAGGAAGCCTATTTGGTGGAACAGATGAGAGCCCAGGCAAGACTCTTGTCAAGAACGGCAAAAAGTTCAAGATGTATCGAGGCATGGCGTCATTTTATGCGTCACTTGGTAGGAAATACCGCGAAGCGGGACCTCAGGAAGTAGACTCTGATGACCTTAACGATTATGTCCCAGAAGGTGTTGAGGCTATGGTCCCATACAATGGAAGCGTAGTAGAAATTATAAGACAGATGGCAGGCGGCCTGCGGTCGGGGCTCAGCTATTGTGGTGCAAAAACGATTTCTGAGATGCAAATGAATGCCGAGTTCATCAAGATTACATCGGCTGGATATATCGAGAGCCAGTCGCATGATGTCGATCTAATGTAATGTAATTGATAATGCACAAACAAACAAACGTACTAAAGCTAGGGTTAGTTAGGATCATATTCTATGTGGTACGCTTTGTATCTAGGTTTTATGTACAAATGCATCATATATCAAATTCAATAATCGCCTTTTAATTATATATCCAATACAGTTTTATCCATTGTGATTGATGCAAAAAAGTTGTGAAAAATTTTGTTATGGACAGTAGTCATGTGTGCGTGCGTGCAGAGACAGATACTGCTGTTGTTGTTGTTGTTGTTCAGTAGCTTATAATGCCACATACAAACACACACGAAATCAACCGCGCGGTTGACACACCAATTATCTGGTAGTCGTATGTGGCATCTATTGTTTACCTAGGAAACTAATAATATATTAGCTTTATTCTTACTCTACTACTACTATAGCCCGCTTTAGCCCTTCAAGCGCCTTTAACACCTGCCCCGCGAGTCCTTCCTGCGGTACAAGATAATGACGCGTTAGCACCGATTGCGCCACCCTACCCTGAAGCATATCCACGACTTATGGTTGAATCCCTTCCTTACGAAGCCAGGAAGCAAAGACCTTCCTGGTAAGGTGCAGCTCCATTTTTATGCCATTCCGCCGACAGGCTAGAGCTATAGCGTTCTTCGAAGGAATAGATCGTTCGCTATAGCGAACGATGTCCAGCATTTCAGGCGTTACAAAAAAATCTAAGCCTTCTTTGTCTGTCTTAGAAATATCTGACTGAATCTAAAGTGTTCCAGGGCTTGACGGTCGGGATTGTAATATAACTGGGTTTTACTACTTTTTCCGAAATCGGAATTAGTAGTAAAGGGCGGTTCAGAGGCAATTTTTCCGATTTCTGAATTTTTGCCTATATCCCCTATATTTAGCAGCCTCACACACTCACATACCTCCAAAGGGCGGAGCCCGATAAGACAAGCAAACTTGATAATAGCGCCCATGTGCTCAGGTAATACACGAATCATTTCCTTCACTTTGGATAGCATAACGTCAAATGTCAGACTATCATCAAAGAATCTCTGTAAAGACTGCAATGATTCATCCCCATTAGTCCATCTTAATGAAAATCGCTGCCTAATGGCATTAAATTCCTGGTACCTTCCTGTAAACTTGGCATAATTAGCGAGAGCTTCTAATGCGTGGCGCCTAACAGGACCAGACAGACCAACCAATGGCGTAGCATCCCCATTTGCTAGTACGCTAGCAAATCGTTTGGTATAATACATTATTTGGTGAATATTCCTTTTCTTCTGAGCTTCAAGGTAGTCCTCGAAATTTCGAACCCACGCGTCCTTTTGGACATTTTTTTCTACTACCGCCGTCGTCTTTTGTTGTTGTTGCATAACAAAATGAAAAGTTCTTGATATGCCATTGTCAGGAAGTGTCATTCACTTGGTGGTGATTGTAGTGCAGTAAAGCACTATATATAGAGAATCACACTTCGGGACTCATATGCCTGCAAGCAAGGTCTTTTACATAGCTATTGCAGCTGGAATAGCGTTCATTGCAATTGGCACAGCGTCAAGTATCTATTCTAATATTCCCATAGATGTTCCACTTGATAACACTATTGCGCCTGGAACAGTGGATGTAATCACTCCTGATATGAACGTAGAGAGTACTGCAAGTGTCTCAGTCAGCGGCGATACATTCCATATTGAGATCAGAGATCCTGATGGCCAAGTGATTGAGTCAAGAAGTGGCAATTCGACCTTCAATTATGACCTAACTGCGCAAAAAGCTGGTCAGCATATAATAACTATCAACAACACAGGCACTTCAGATCTTACAATTGCCGGTGATGCGCAGACAAAATCAAGCCCGCTTGGTCTGATTGGTGCGCTTATGCTTGTGGTAACTGGCATAATAGTTATAGGCCTAGGTTTGCGCTTCAGGCGTCACTAGTGAAACTCCGCCTTTTTGTAAGAACCAAGTACCTTGATGTAAGAAGTCTTTGGTTTTATTGACATGAGTGCTTCATTCACGGCCTTGCTCTGAAGATTACCTTCAAAGTCTACATAAAAGTTGTATTCCCAGGGTGTCTCCTTAGTCGGTCGTGATTCTATCTTAGTCAAATTTATCTTGCGTAATGCAAATTCGCCCAAGATGTCAAAGAGCGCGCCTGGGACATGTCGTACTGAAAATATGATCGACGTCTTGTGATTGTGGTCGCTATCATGCAGAACGTTTTTTCCACTCTTTTTCTTTCTTGGAGATAGCACAAAGAACCTAGTATAATTGTTCTTTCTATCCTCTATTCCTTCATCAAGGATCTCCATATCATATAATTCTGCTGCTCTCTTACTCGCTATAGCAGCGGAATCTGTCAACTTTTTTTCCTTTATTATTTTAACTGCACCAGCTGTGTCATAAGTGGGCACAGGTTTGAGCCCCTTATGTTGAAGATATGCTCTGCATTGTGCAAGCGCTTGTGGATGCGAATACACATACCTTATCTTCTTTGAACCTCTATTTGAGATAAGACAGTGCCTGACACGTTGGTAGATCTCACCTACGACGTTCATTTTAGTCTGGAGCAACAAATCATAGATCTCATTAACACTTCCTTCTATGGAATTTTCCAATGGTACTACGATATATTCTACTTTACCATTCTCCCCAACGTCAAATACATCTTGGAATGACTTTAGCGGTAGCAGCTTAACCTTGGGGAAGTACTGTAGAGTGGCCATTTCACTATAAGCTCCTCGCTCGCCCTGAAAGGCAACCTTTGGTGCCATGCTGTTATTGTTATTACAATTATTATATTACTACTGATGATATTATACTCTCTACTTGCCTGCTTTGTGTATCAGGCGGAATGTTTCCTTGCCATAGTCATGTGTCAGCTTACGTTCTTCAAATGCACCGCACTCAACGCATTTTATCGTGTTTTCATTGGTGCGCACGGTATCTCCGCCGCACATAAAGCACAGGGTATAGAGCACTCCATACTCTTTTTCTGCAAGCGTAAGGTGCACCGTCGAGTTGAGCAGGCTGACGACTCTACCCCTTACGATGTCGCCTGTGTGAAAGATGGCACGCCTATCACCACCTCTTCTGTCCCTGTCTCCGCGGCTTCCAACCCTTGCTGACGCAATGGCAGAAAACCCTGCATCAGATCTCTTGTCATTTATGTATAGGATCTTGACAGAGACCATGCTACTAAACAGCATATCGACATACCCGACAATGGTATCGCCCACTTTTGGCAGCATCGGCGAGTTCTTTTGGTCAACCTTGACAATCCTGCGTTTTAGATCATAAACTTTTGTTCCGACAGCTGCAGACCGCACCGTTCCATCGGAAGCAATGTAAGTATTCTTGCCTCCCTCAAATTCCTCGATGGATGCAATGTGCTCGCCTGGCAGCATCGGCTTGTTGTCCTCTTTTATCATGATTTCAATCACTGGAGCTTAGAGGAAAGTTATAATTCTTTAGAGGTTTAGATTCTTAGAATGATTTGTATGAGATTTATTGCAAAACTTGCATTTGTAATCATATATGGGGCGAAAGATAACAAAGGTATAAAGAGCGGTATTTCCAAGGTGTTGGTGTGAGCCAGAATAGCCTATCCCTAAAGGTACTTGAAGCGTATACCAGAGATGTTGGTCGTGGAGTAGCAAGAATCGACTACGACTCAATGGATTCGCTGGGCGCATCAACGGGAGATGTTATTGAAATCAGAGGCAAGCGCAGGACAGTTGCTAAATGTCTACCGCTTTATCCTTCTGATGAGGGCAAGGGCATTATCAGGGTGGACGGCCTTGTCAGGAACAATGCTGGCATTGCGATAGGCGATACTGTAATTGTCAGGAAGATAAAGGCAGTCCCGGCCGAAAAAGTGATTGTGGCACCTCTTGAGGCCATACCGCCAATAGATGAGCGCTATCTGGCAGATGCTCTTGAAAGCGTGCCGCTAATTAAGGGTGATAACGTGATGGTTCCATACTTTGGCGGCAGGCTGACATTTCAGGTAATTGGTGTCACGCCGGCTGCGGATGCCGTTCTAGTCACACAGAAGACGATATTCCACATCGCAGAAAAGGGTGAGACTCTCAGAGGAGTCCCGCAGGTAACATACGAGGATATCGGTGGCCTAAAAGAAGAGATCCAAAAAGTTCGAGAAATGATCGAGCTTCCGCTCAGGCACCCGGAGATATTTGAGAAACTGGGCATAGAAGCGCCAAAAGGAGTATTGTTGTATGGCCCTCCAGGCACAGGCAAGACGCTT
>DASUUX010000084.1:0-52705 GCA_036373855.1 Nitrososphaera sp. | reverse complement strand
GAATCTAGGAATGTCAAATATTTCATCTCATCAAACTTCTTTCTATGTGATTTGCTGAGGGCATTGCGAAATGGCTTCCAATCCTCTTTTTCCATTGCAAGGGCAATTCTAAACGATGATATTGTTAGACCCATTCTATACTGCTATCCCCACCATCGCCATAATCCCAATCCTTTGATAAGTGACACTGAAGAGTATCATAAATACCCCGGCACCCTAGCAGCCTGCTAATAGCTACAAAAGGAGAAGAATGAGTTTTTTGTGCTTGGTGTAGGAGACCAGAGGAAGACTTCTCTGAAATGCTCTGCATTATTTCCAAGGAGTTCAATGATTAATCAGCTCAGGATAACCTGCCTGGATTATTGCCCTATGGAGACTCTAAGCCTCTATTGTTGTGCCATTATTTCAAACGACTCATTTAACTGGACAACAGTCTCAATAATCCAAATGAGTCAATGATCTCTCTTATCGGAGGTGGAGCTGCTGGCGTTGTTTCAGGCCACCGACTAGAAAACACGGCATATTCGGTATTTCCGTCCTCACTCAGTACATACAGAGAAAACATTCTTGAATTTATTACTTTAGGGGTTGAGAAAAATGTATTACTACTACTGCTGCTGGTGATCCTGTAACTCACTTCTACGAATTTGGCGGCACTGAATGTTTTACTACCGCTTGGTTTGTTTGCGGGTTTATTTCTGACACTTGGACAGTCACGTTTTCAATACGGTTTTGTTGTTCTTCTCCTATGCTGAAAGTTATGTCGCCACCGCCGCTGCTATCACTATTGCTATTTTTTATTATTACTAGCTTCTTTTTTTGAAGCCATTTTTTATCTTACTCCTGCGCTTCCTCCAAGATAGCTCTCTCACGATGTTTTGTTATCTCTTTCTTCTCCTTGTCCTTCTTCTTCTTGTTGTTGTTGGTGTTATTGTTGCTGCTGCCTTAGTTTCTGTGTATGAAACAAATGAAAAATTTGATTGGCAGCGTTCAATTGCTGATATATTTCCAATTTCGTCATAATGCCGCTGACTTCCATGTTTTTTTCATCAACAAGCACATATCTAGAAGAAGAACCTTGTCGATTATTATTGCCAGCAGCTGTTGGCGTCGTATTCTTCGATATTATTCTCAGCTGCAAACTAGTGTAGAGTTTTAAGCGATTTAACTCCGTCTGCAGTTGCTCATAAGAAATAATTCTCTGATTGAAAGAAGCCATCACTAAGCTCTCTCTAGCTCCTTCTTTTCTCTTTCCTCTTCGCGATACCACATTCTGGACAATCGCTAGTCATTTCTTCTTATTTTGTAACTCCTGCTTTAGTTCTTGGATTTGAGTTGTGGGCTGTTCAATCTTATGACTTAGATAATGTACCGACGTCGCCAAAATGGCTATTGTCGCTCAGTGACTAAGGCTTTGGGTTCCTCCGTTGTTACCGCCACCTGTGGCCGCTGTGGCTGTGTTTGTGGTTGTTGTTGTTGATAATAGTATTAGTAGTATGAGAGCAGCTGCTGCTGTTGCAGTCGTCATGGGCCTATTCCTACCAATTCTGACTAACGTTTTTTTGTTTTGTTTTTTTGGATTGCGGTCGCAGCCGAACTGCATACATATGCATTGCATATGTATGATATGACGAACTACGATTATCTAATGAATAAGATAGTCGTTGTTTCGGTTAACTAATGTATTCACAAATCAATAATCACAAAATCATAATATGTGGCCAAAGGGGCCTCAATATTATTACAGTCATTGCAGTGTTATAGAGTTAGTTATTAGCAGTCATTCATTAACAACGGCTACTATCCCTTGATGACCGCAGACAGGGAATCTATATCTTCGAACGTCCTTAGTCACTCTACGAGCTAGACTCTTCTACAACTTCGTGGAGCGAGGATATTGCCTGTTTATAATGCGAAAACTCACCTTTGTCCAATTTTGGACTGAGATGAGGGCATATTACGGTGACCTTTAGCCCTTTCTGTAGCCATTCAGAATGGGTTTTTTGCCACCATTTCTCTACCTTGATGCATTCATCAAACTTTTCATTTCTATTCAGCTCAGCGGCAACTCCAGCTACTACTACAACAATTAGTTCTTCTTCATCCTTTCTTTTGGAACCAATTCTTTCTTCTATTGCCTCTTCTATCAATACTTTTAATTCCTCAAAAGGTTCGAGGTCCCCAGCTAACGCAATGTCGTAAAATGTTCTTGTATCAAAAGTCAAAAGATTGCCTCGATTTACATTTCCTTCGTAGGCTATACTCTCCGATGATGCTATTTCGGACTCGTGTGATGCGTTGTTATTACTATTGCCATTAATTGGAAGATAGACGGTCAGGTATCCTTTCTTTAATGCTTCATTAACATATTTTGTAGCTGCATTATCCTCATCACCAGAATAGAGAAGCATAGCATGTTGCTGATTGAAATTTAGTTTTGCAAAATCATATGTGTCGCTGCGCTTCAAAGGATGATCCGTTTTGCTAATAAAAAATAAATGACTTAACTGCTGTAGTGCATTCTTCTAGTATCACAATTAGTTAAATCTTATAAGTAATATTTCTGTTCACTATCGTCTCAACTTCGTTCTAGTCTATGTCATCGGACGTGTTCAATCTATAAATGGCTAAAGCTTAACATACATGCGGTCAGAGCCAGAAAATTTCCATGAACTGCAAATGACCTCTTACAATTGTGGAATTGCAAATTTTATTGTAAGAATTATTTAATATCCAAAATAATGTGTGTTAAAGTCACAAGCTGTAAGACACAGTAAGAAGCCTTATCTACAGTGGAGTGCATACCATTCTTACATGTTGATGAGAGTTTGTGCAAGGGCTAGCATCACTACCCGCAGTAGTAGTGAGATTACGCTTGCCATATAACAGGCGGGACGACAAGGATGCTCGTTCTAATAAGAATGAGAATTATGAAGGTCTAAATCGCAATCGGTCAAATGAAGAACACTCAAATGAAGATAACAAAGATGACAAACCACTCGCAAACCTACTTATTGTAGACGATGACCCTGATATAGTTCAGGTTCTCAAGCAAGGGTTTCTAAAAAATGGATTTTTAGTTAGTGCCTTTACCAATCCTGAAGAGGCATTACAAAACTTCCAATCTAATTCAGTGGATTACTGTTTTATGCTGTCAGATATCCGAATGCCAGGGATATCTGGAATAAAACTAGCAAGAAAAGTCAAAGAGATTAATCCCAAGGTCAAGGTTATTCTCATGACTTCTTTTGAGATAAAAGATAATGAGTTTTCTAAGGTATTTCCTTCTACGCAAGTTGACGGCTTTGCTCAAAAACCAATTCGTATTAAAGATTTGACTAACAAAATATTGGACATCATAGGCGAAAGCAAGTGGAGATTATATCAATGAGAATGATGAGGGCTGGAAGCCATCATATTGAATCTGTTATGGAATGGTTCGAAGATGGAATGGAGGAAGGAGAGAATGGCATATTGGTATATCCCAATATGCAAACATTCAGGGAGATATACATGCAGTATGCTAAAGACCAACTAGTAGCAAGAGAAGAGCAAAAGGAGAATGAAGATAATAATAAGGATGATGATTATCGTGATAATAACAATAGACATAAAGAACAGTTACTAATGCCAAGAATCATACTTATCGCAACCTTTTATGATACAGTCAACGCCGTAAAACATAATCTAAGTGCGGTTGGTGTAGACGTGCAGAGCCATATAGACGATGGTTCGTTATTGATAGTAGATGCATTTGACGGCTATTATCCAAACATTAATGGCATGAAAATGCTAGTGGCGTCACTTTCAGAGCGTGCAAGGAAAGAAGGTAGAATTGGAGTTTCTGTCATATCTAACATGGGCTTTTTCTTTCTGTATGATGGAGATGGCGACGCTTCAGAATTGATAAGTTATGAGACATCCTTACCCTCAAAGACAGATGGTGGCAATGTAAGAGGCTTTAGCTGCTATCACACAAGAGACTATGAGAATCTGGATGATAGTCAGAAAAAGGAGCTTCTTACTCAGGGTCAGAAAAAGTCACTTAAAGTTACAGAAAGTGCTGCTGATGTTGCTTTTGATGCATAAGAGAAAAAGAGAGTAAAGCTTACTGAAGGGCTTCAACACCTTATTTTCATATCAAGTGCAATTATAAATAATTCATTTCTTTCAATGAATAAACTGGAAGGGGTTCTTCTTTCTCGCTTTATGAAGCTTGCCAATAATTGGTATCGGGTAGCCACAGTTCTTACAACAGTTGTTAGTGTCAAGGTTCCACGTGTCAATGCTAAAGCCGTAGCGCCCTATTACTACACTCTTGCATTCTGGGCAGTACGTATCTTCCAAAGGATGACCTGGAACGTTTCCAATGTATGCGTAGGTCAGCCCCTCTTGCTTTGCTACTTCATAGTGTTTTTCAAGTGTTTCGACAGGTGTGCTCTCAAAATCCATCATTTTGTAGTCAGGGTGGAACCGCAGAAAATGTATCGGAGTGTCAGGCCCAAGCTCATCATGCACGAATCTGCAAAGTTTTCTTGCTGCCTCTAAGTCGTCACCCACCTGCGGCACTATAAGGTCTGTGATCTCGACGTGGATCTTTGTCTTGTCTCGAATTTCTTTGAGTGTCTGGAAGATCGGGTCAGCGCTTGGTATGCCTATGTAGCGTCTGACAAACTCTTGTTTGCCGCTTCCCTTAAAGTCGACTGTGATGCAGTCAAGGAATTGACTCATCATATTAACAGATTCAGGAGTATCATAGCCATTTGATACAAAGATATTGAATATTCCGCGCTTGTGAGCTTCTATACCGCAGTCCCTTGCAAACTCTATGAAAATTGAAGGCTCATTGTAGGTGTAGGCAATACCATGAGCGCCATAGTAGGCTGCATTTTCTACAACTTGCTCCGGTGTCGTTTCGGTACCTTCCACCTTGCGCCTCTGGGAAATATCGTAATTCTGGCAATATTGGCAAAGCCAGTTACAACCTGTGGTAGAAATTGAAAATATGTCAGTGCCAGGTCTGTAGTGAGTCACAGGCTTTTTCTCTATTGGGTCTATCTGGCCGGCAATCACTCGTCCATAGACAAACAATCGCAACTTGTCATTTACAACTCCCCGGATGCCACAGAGGCCGATCTTACCTTCTGGTATCTCGCACAGCCTTGCACATGCCGTGCACTTTATCCTACCGTTTGGCAATCTTGTGTATAGCTCGGCATCTTTGCCTGGTAAACTCGTCTGCAATATGAGGTTATTAGCGCGTTTTAATCTTATAAATCATCGTTCAACGCCGCCGTCATCAATATACCCAGTGCTACTATGACGGGGTAGCAACTCGCATCAATTCTATGTCGTTTGACCTGCCCTTAATTTCATTTGGCTGTGTGTATACATGTTTGCCCCATGACACCTTGATGTCTGTGTAAAGCTTGTGGGTACCAGAATCGAGGTCGCTGCCTCTCAGTTCAATAACCTTATTGACATCAAACAAGAGGGATTTTGCCTCTTCTTCAGTTAATGGGTAGAACGGTGTGTCATCCTTTACTATCGAAACCCATATCCTGTATGGTATCTTGGGGTTGCGTGTCCAGAACAGAGCGGCCTTTCTCACAAGCCTGATCAGCGTGATTCTTCTTCTGCTGGATTTAAGATTAATTTCAATCGTCATAAGAAAGCCCTTGTCATGCTTGTTGTAAGCTCGCTCCCAGTTCTTCTGAGAAAATACCTCCCTTATGGTTCCTTGTATTCGGAAGCTTAGGCTGAGAGTAAGCGGTTGATCAGGCCTGACGCTTTCCTGTGACTTGGCAAGCGTGGGGCTGTCAATGAAACTGTCTGCCATTTGGCAGAAAAGTATCATTTATATCTTCAATAAGTAGTTGTTGTTGTCTGTATAACGCATATGTTTGTAGAAATTGCAGATATCAAAGATAACGAAATTGAGCTAAAAATACGTGAAGAAGATATCTCCATTTTGTATATCCTTCAACATGAATTGCTGAAGGAGAAGAGCATGGACTTTGCGGGTGTTATCCAAAAGCACCCACTCACAAAGGACTACCAATTGAGAGTGGCGACAAAGAGAAAAGACCCAATGGAAGTCATACAGGATGCCTCCACCTCTGCACAGGAATACTCCAAAGAGCTTCTCAGCATAGTCAAATCTGCCGTCAAAAAGTAGCGAGGTTAACACGCTTTGCGTTTTTGCCCAAAATGCGAGACACGCTTGAGGCCTCCACCTGGAGAAGAGGAGAGCATGGCCTGCCCAAAATGCGGCTTTAAGACTAAAAGGATTGAAGAAGAGGGCAGGAAAGAATTGATCAAGAAGGCCACTCAGGACGTTTCTCTCAAGGTCATGGATGGTGGCAGCGTTGAGGCGCTTCCAACCACCAGTATCGACTGCCCGCAATGCAAGAATGGAACTGCATTTTGGTGGATGCTTCAGACAAGGTCTGCGGACGAAGCGACCACCCAATTTTATCGATGCACAAAGTGCAACCACACTTGGCGGAACTACGCCTAGCCGACCACAAATCACGCTGTCTACTACTATTTTGTACGATATATTCTCATTGCAATTTAGATCAGGCTTTCTTGCAGAGCTAGTTGAAGAAGTGGTGTGGTGGTCGTCGATAATCTCAAATGATGCAGGTTATCTTGATAGTCTGGTTGAGAATTCTGGTGGAATATCTGAGGAGCGGGGTTGAAATCCTGACAGATCCTTTCGCTGAAGGAGTGCTTGCAAGCAATATATGGTTAAGGGAAAATAGGTCAGAAAATCGTCAATTAGTATTTCATGGCAGGAAGACAAGAAATATTAAAAATTTGTCAATCCCTTCTGAAAGTTATTTACAGTTACTGGCTCTTCGATATGGATATAATGTTCAATGTTGAAAAATCACAAGTATGCTATGGCAGGATAGAATATCTCTCTAATTATACAAATTGAATCTGGTTTTGGCAAGGGTATGTATATAGCATAGTCATCTATTTTCAAAAAGTGAGTGTACACATATGTTGTATGCAAGTACGATCACTTAAACAAGTCCCTATAAGAGAGAGCAATGTTTAAAATCCGAATAGCGCTGCCAAATAGATGAATTTGGTTTTTGTAGCTAGGAGCAAGTCACCAGACGAATGGAAGGCTGTGGCCTCTGCAATCTCGACCCTTGTAGACGAGGCGACTTTTGAAGCTGCTGCAGAAGGCATCTCTTTTAGAGGCATGGATCCTTCGCACATTGCGCTTATAGATATCCACTGGCCCAACCACGCATTTGAAAAGTATGAATGCGACAGCTTGGTAAAATTCGGCATCAGAGTCGACGAATTTTCAAAGCTAATAAGGAGGGCTGACAAGAAGGACGCAGTTGAAATCAGCATTGGCGACGACAGCATGCTGCATCTAAAAATGTCAAATAGTTACAAGCGTGAATATAAGAGCCGCCTGATAGAGAGCTCTGCAAGCTCTACCCCCCTGCCAAAGCTCAACTTTAACTCCAAAGCGGTGTTCACAGCTATAGCATTTGACAAAGTGTTGTCTGATGTTCAGGTCGTGTCTGAGTACATCGCTATTGAATCAAAATCTGGCAGGATAACTTTCTCTGGTAGAGGAGACTCCGGCGAAGCTGACATTACTCTTGAAGCGGGGAATGAAGGGCTTGAGGAGCTTGAGGCTAAGGAGGAAAGCAAGGCTACATACAGCATTGACTATTTGTCTAAGATAACCAAGGCCGTCGTATCAATGGGTGGCTCAGTGACAGCCGAGTATTCAAGTAAAATGCCACTCAGGCTTGAGTTCAAGATAGCAAATGTGGGGAGGATTCATTTCTATTTAGCACCTAGAGTTCAGGATTAGAACACATATGCGCTTGGTAATGAAGTTTGGGGGTACTGCTGTAGACTCCCCAGACAAAGTAAGGCACATTGCGCAGTTGGTACAATCCCACAAGAAAGGCAATGAAATAGTGTGTGTGATTTCTGCAGTTCGAGGCATGACCGATGGCCTGCTCTCGATAGCAGAGAGTGTCAAGCGAGGAGATAAGACGTCGCTAGAGGAGTTCGTGAAAAAGTGTACGAATACTCACATACAAATTGCAGAGGGTGCGATTTCAGATAAAAAGTTGAAAAGTGACGCTCTCGCCACCATCAAGAAGATAATCAGGGAGCTGGAAGATGTGCTGGGCGGCATTGTGCTATTAGGAGAAGTTACCACAAAATCACTTGACTACCTGATGTCATTTGGCGAGCGCCTCTCCACTCCGTTAGTGTCCTTTGCTCTACAAGACCTTGGCATGAATTCAGAACACCTTACAGGTAAGGAGGCAGGCATACTCACCGATAGCAACTTTGGTGAGGCTCGACCCCTAATGGACACAACAAAGCTTAAGGTGAGCCACAAGCTCGAGCCCATGCTCAAGCAGGATATCGTGCCGGTCGTAACTGGATTTATTGGTGCCGACCAGTATGGCAACATCACCACTATTGGACGCGGCGGATCTGATTACACTGCTACGATAATAGCTGTAAGCATAGATGCTGAAGAAGTATGGTTGTGGAGTGATGTTGATGGACTAATGACTGCAGACCCCAAGCTGGTTATGAATGCAAAAGTGCTCAAGGAAGTGTCATTTGCTGAAGCGATGGAGATGGCGCTCTTTGGGGCAAAATACATGCACCCGCGCGCTCTTGAGCCAGTCATTGATACCAAGATTCCAATAAGAATCCGCAATACATTTAATGTCAAGCATACTGGCACTATAATTACACAAAACCCGAGCAAGGAATCGCAGAAAATAGTCAAGTCTGTAAGCGTGATACGCCATACTGCTCTTATTGACGTGAGCGGCGGTAGTATGGTTGGCGCGCCAGGCACCGCAGCCAAGATCTTTGATACCCTTGCCAAGAACCGCATTAACATTATGATGATATCTCAGAGCCCGTCGGAATCGAGCATTTCAATGCTTGTCAGAAAGACTGACCTTGACAAGGCTATTACTACTTTGGAGCTGAGCCTCCTTGGAAAAGTCATAAAGCAGATAAATGTCAACGACGATGTTGCAGTCATTGCAGTAGTAGGATCGGGCATGCGGGGGATCAAGGGAGTAGCGGCTAAAGTATTTGGTGCTGTGGCAAAGCATGGCATCAACGTCATAATGATAACACAGGGATCCTCTGAGCTCAACTTGGCCTTTGTTGTCAATGACAGTGACTGCGAGCAGGCTGCGCGAGCTTTGCATGAGGAGTTTGAACTTGCTAAGGTGCTGGAAAAAGATAAATTGGATTTCTCTTGACTCTGATGTGCAAGTATGAGCTCCAAGAAGGGTAAGTTGTACGTTGTTGGAGTGGGACCCGGCAGCCATGATCATATGACATATAGAGCAAAGCAGGTCATTGAGGAAAGTGAAGTCATTATTGGCTATGATACCTACGTTAGTCTTGTTGAAGATCTGATAGCGGGCAAGGATGTATACCGTTACGCTATGACTCAAGAGGTAGATCGAGCAAATCAAGCGATCGACTTTGCAGAAAAGGGCAGGATCGTTTCAGTTGTTTCGTCCGGAGATCCGGGCATTTATGGCATGGTTGGACTCATCTACGAAATCTTGGCTCAAAAAGGTTGGAATAGAGAGGACAACAACAGCATCTATGTCGAGTGTGTTCCAGGCGTATCTTCGCTCAATTCATGCGCTGCCCTTGTAGGCTCGCCCCTCATGACTGACTTTGCAGTTGTTAGCATGAGCGACTTGCTAGTTCCATGGGATATTATAGTCAAGCGCGTCGAAGCTGCAGCCATGGGCGACTATGTGACTGTCATATACAATCCTGCAAGTAAAAAGAGGGTTCACCAGCTGCGAGACACGAGAGAAATATTTTTGAAATACAGAAAGCCGGATACGCCAATCGCAATAATCAAGGGCGCTTATCGAGAAAGCCAGGAGCTCGTTGTGACCACTTTGGACAAGATGCTTGAGTACCAAGATATGCTGGGGATGATAACTACCGTCATCGTGGGGAACTCGTCGACTTTTAATTACGAAGGAATGATGATAAATCCGCGTGGCTACACCTCAAAGTACGAGTTGATCAAACAGCAGCAACAGCCGCCTACCAAACAGTAATAATCGTCACATAGAGTAATTAATTCTGTTTGATTCTCGCTCCCGCTATTTGTTTTGTTTGTCTCAAATAACTGATAATTAAAAGGAAAAAGGGAAGTGGTGTTTAGATGACTTGCCACGGTCTCGTTGCGAACGTAACTCCCAGGCCAACGCCGATAATTATGCACTGATAGATAATGTTTTGATATGGAATTGGCTTTATTATTGCTTCTCCTGTGACGCTTACTGTCGCGCCCCTTCCAAGACCCGGACCTACAGACTCGACGTTTAGCTGTGTGTGGACGTGGTACGTTCCTGGTTCAAGCGCCCTTACGGTAATTGAGTAGGGAATTGTTGCTCCTGGAGGGATATCAAATATGTTGCCGGGTGGGTCACGAGACAAGAACTCCCATCTGTTGCCGGCGTTTGCCGATTCACTGAACAGCGATAGCCATGCTCTTAGCGGCCTGTTGACCAAGCTTGTCAGCTCGCCAGTTACAGTTAAGTCTTCTCCGGTAGTCAAAGTCTGATCGGAGAATTGTTCATTATCAATTCTTACGAATCTGCTTTGAAGTTGTGCCTGTACGCCATGCGCACTCGCTGCGGGTAGAATATATGTGATTACAGAGACAGCGATGATAGTCGCAAGAGCCATCGCAATTAACGTCTTGCTTTCCATCATATCTTTATTCTTAAGTAGACCAGAAAGAACAAAGATATATATTTTGCCCCGGCGCGTCAGTCGCCGAATTTCCTAGTTTTATCAATGCTAATTAGTAACACATGCAAAGCTAGACTAGTATAAGCACTTGAATGCGGAGGAGGATGCGGTTTCAGACAAGCTGGCTCTCTATAACATAGAGCAGATAGGACCGGCCACGGAGAAGCGCCTCAGAGAGGCCGGTTTTAGATCGATCCGAGACCTTCTCGTGAGGGGCCCTGTGGACATTTCAGAATCCACAGGAATGGAGATGGATGAATCAGTCGACATATGCAATAAGGCTAGAATAATGCTTGAAGATTTGGGAATGATCGACAAAAGCTTTGTCACCGCAACAAGCCTCTACAACAAGCGTAAGGATCGCATATCCACAGGCTCCAAAAGCTTTGATGACCTGCTCGGTGGTGGTATCGAGACAAAGGCTGTGACAGAGGTCTACGGAGAATTTGGAACTGGCAAGACTCAACTTTGCCATACATTATGCCTAATGGTGCAGCAGCCAGCGTCTGGAGGCGGACTTGCTGCAAAGGCAATCTACGTCGACACCGAAAACACATTTCGTCCAGAAAGAATAGTTTCTATTGCCCAAGCACGAGGGTTTGATTCGCAAAAAGCACTTGAAAATGTAATTGTAGCCAAGGCGTACAACAGCGCCCACCAAGAGCTTATCATTGATGAAGCTGGTTCTGTAATTGAAGACAATAATGCTAGACTAATAATTGTTGACTCAGCAGTTGCACACTATCGCGCAGAGTTCATTGGCCGCGCAACACTATCTGAGCGACAGCAGCGCCTGAACAGATTCATGCACATATTAGTTAGGATAGCAGATACATACAAGGTAGCGGTCGTGGTTACAAACCAGATTCAAGCGTCACCGGACGCTTACTTTGGAGACACGGTTAGGCCTGTAGGAGGCCATGTGCTAGCCCATACCAGCACCTACCGAATATACCTGAAGCGGTCCGGCAAGAATCGCATTGCAAGGATGGTTGACAGCCCCTACCACGCAGAGCGCGAAGTTCTATTTACCCTATCAGACAGCGGCATTTCAGATGTCAACTAAGCTAGATAATATTAAATTAAGGCATATGGCACTGAACTGCCATGCCACACTCGCACGGTACTAGGGTAAAGGCTCGCTCAATCCTAACTAAGCCCAATACGGTTAGGGGCATCTCATACCTACTTCAAGATTACAAGGTTGGGGACAAGGTTGTTGTCAATGTTGATCCAAGGGAACACAATACCACCCCTCACCGAAGGTTTCATGGCAAGATAGGAGTTATTGAAGAAGTTGGAAGGCGCACATTAAAAGTCTCGGTGATGATTGGCGACAAAAAAAAGATACTGCAGACTAGGTTCAATCACATTAAGCTGCTTAGAGGTACTCCAGCAATGTCACGATCAGGAACAACACCAGCCGAAGGTGCCACAAGTAAATGACAGAGATAGTCAAGAAAGAGATAATTACGCTGCCACAGGTAAAGGAAATCCTAGAATCCGTCAAGCCCGACGACATGGACCAAATCCAAAGGTGGACTGCCGACTATGTTAAAAAATTTTCAAAGGTTGAGTCCCAAAAGGCACAAAGGATGACACGTCAGCTAATAGAGCAGTGTGACCTAACAGAGGAAGAAGCGGTTGAAATAGTCAACATCATGCCCACCTCACTTGAGGAGCTTAGAGCGTTTACCTTTGGATGGAAGAAGTTAATCCTTACTGACACGCTTGGAAAGATACTAAATATTCTAAAGGCAGAAGATACTCAAAGTTAAATATTCACTCTCCCGTAATAGGGGTTGAACATTGTCAGGACAACAACCACCACCACCGTCTACTCAGGATGCTTCTGGGCACGTTAGCCAAGGAGAGCACAGCCAACCAAGGAAATATGAAGAGCACGCCTACGTTCTAGACTTTACGCCAAGGGGCAAGTCAATAAAAGTGAGGGGCAGAGAAGGTGTCATAATCCAGGCTATTGGAGAAGAGCGGCTGACCCTGCTAGAGCTTTTAGGAATCCCAAACACTACAGTTGAGATAGGCGAGCGCCTTTACATAGGGCGGGAAGGCCGTGAGAAGGTGTCAAGTGTACTTGGCAGGCTAGAATACGCTGATATTTCACAGGCTGCAAAGAACGAGCTGTCAAACATAATAGAAAAGGTAGTGGTTGCCAATGAAAAGCGCTTCATCAATTACATCAACAATGCACAGCCGATAACCCCGAGGATACATGCGCTGGAGCTCATCCCTGGTATCGGTAAGACCTATATGATGACGATAATTAAAGAAAGAGACAAGAAAAAGTTTGAAAACTTTTCAGATCTTCAGACTAGAGTAGGGCTGAGGGATCCCGCCAAGCTCGTAGCCAAGAGAATAATTGATGAAATAATGGGACAGGCCAGAATGAACCTTTTCGTAAGAAAGTAATTGCCAAGAAACAATATTAGAAGGGCACTTGGTCAGCATATGCTTGTTGACCGGCAAATCCTTGCCAAGATAGTCTCTGCTGCCTGCATTGGCAAGGACCAGATTGTTCTTGAGGCAGGCACAGGTCAAGGAATTCTTACTGCAGAGCTGTGCAAGTATGCCAAGCAAGTAATTTCATACGAAATCGACATCAAACTATATAGAAAGATCCAAGAGCAGCAGCTCTTGCTGCAGTTTGAGAACCTACAGCTAGTAAACGCGGACCTTTTCAAAACCAAGGACCCACATTTCTTTGATGTCTTTGTTTCAAACCTTCCATATTCGCGGAGCAGAGATGCTGTTGAATGGTTATCTACTCAAAAATTTGACAGGGCCATAATGATGGTGCAGGAGGAGTTTGCAGATAAGCTTGCAGCAAGGCCAGGTAGCAAGAACTATAGGGCGATATCTGCCCTTGCAGCTCATTGCTTTTCTATCGAAAAATTGTTCAAAGTTGGAAGGAGATCATTTGAGCCGCAACCGAGGGTAGAATCTTCAATCATCAAGGTTATTCCTATCAACACTATAACAAGGGAGGTAGTAAGAAATATCCACCTCCTATTCTCAAGGCGTAACAAGAAGGCGTCATCTGTTGCTGCCAAGACAGGCATTATTGATGCAAACTATGGAAGGAAAAAGATAGATGAACTTGAATCAAGGGATCTTGTCCGAATGGCAGAGTTGATGTCATCAAAAAATGTACGCTTCATCTGACGACACATTTCTTCTGGCAGATTGCATCAGACAATATAACGGCAGGCGGGCTCTTGAGATAGGAGTAGGATCAGGACTGTTGCTCAATATACTTGAAAAGAACTTTGCCTACGTGGCCGGCTCTGATATTGACCTACAGGCATTGCAACATTGCAAGCAGCAGAAGACATCAGCGAATGTCTTACTTGTATGCTGCGACGCGGGATCAGCATTTGGCATCGGCAAATTTGACCTCATAGTGAGCAACCCCCCATACCTTCCTAACGATAACTACTATATTCGAGATCCTGCCGTGCACGGCGGTCCTACAGGGATAGAAACAACGGTCCACTTTATCAATTCGGCCCTGCCCCTCCTTGCAGGGGATGGCAAGATGCTGATTGTCATTTCCTCATTTGCCAACTCTTCGGCTCTTGATAAGTTGGTTGTAGAGAACAAGATGCACAAGAAGATCCTAAAGAAAAAAAGACTATTCTACGAGACGCTCTCTATTATCGAGTTAAGCCTTTGAGCACTTCTTTTATTTCTTCTTTTGCAACAGGTTGCTGGTCTGAAGAGCTATTTGATCTGCCATCTGAGATGTAGTTGTGCTTCCGCCCAAGTCGTATGTTACATATTTGCCTTCATTGATGACGTCTTCTGTAGCCTGGAATATTGCCTTAGAGATTTGATTCTCTCCAAGGTATTCTACCATCCAAGCACCCGAAAGGATGGTAGCAACTGGATTGACCTTGTTCTGACCGGCATACTTGGGTGCGCTGCCATGAGCCGGCTCAAACATAGCATAATTATCGCCATAGTTGCCCGAGTAGACGTTGCCAATCGATCCGACATGACCTGAAGCGCATTCTGATATGATGTCCATGAAAAGGTTGGTGCTGAGGAGTACGCTCTTGTTGAACCTTTCCGGGTTTTTGACCAGCTGCTGTGTCATGTTGTCGATGTAGTATTCTTCAACGTGTATGTCCTTGAACTGCTTTTGCGTCTTTTCGACGGCAGCCCAGAAAATGCCATCCGTCTCTTTGAGAATGTTGCGCTTGGTTATTGCATACACGGATCCAAAGCCTCTGTCCCTGGCAGTCTCGAAGCCTGCGGTTACAATTCGCTCGCAACCCTTCCTTGTAGTTTTCCGGATGGCTATTGCAGAATCATCGCTTATCTTAAATTCTATGCCCGCATATAGTCCCTCTGTGGCTTCGCGTACACAGACAAAGTCAAGCTGTCTTTCCTGATTCTTGTACGTCTTGATCGGCCTAATATTGGCGTAAAGCTCGAATTTCTGGCGAATGCTTACTGCGACGCTGCGCGGCGCGTTTGGCACTGGTTCAGTAGTGGTCGGCCCTTTAAAGCAGGCGTCTGACTCTTCAAGTAGCTTCCATACATCTGGAGAAATATAGGAATTGCCTCCGTTCTTTTGCCACCATTCTGACCCAGCATCACATAGGATCAGTTCAACCTCTGAATTACAAGTCTTCAGAACCTTGATCATTGCATCAACGAGCTCCGGCCCGGTGCCATCACCTCTAATTATCGCTGCAGTTTTTTTGCTAGGCAAACAAAGAGGTGGCCCCTTTTTTCGCTATTTATTCTTATTTACTTGTCAGATCTACACGAGCAACTATCTTGTTGTCTTGAGGGAATGGGGGCATATCAGAGGGCCTAGCTACTTTGGTAAACTCATCTGCCTCTGAGAAATACGAATACTCTATGTTGTAATTGGTGAGGTTCAGCGTCTGCACTATATCTGTGCCAGTAGAGTTGTCGACTACATTAATTGCATTACTCATATTGTAAATGCTCATAAAATCGCCAAGCGTGAACCTAATGGGTCTGATGTACTCAATATGCACTACGTTGCCTACCTCATCTGTGTGTATGGGGCGTAAACATTCTTGGCCGTTCTTGGGCTGCCTTCCAACATTATCTGGTAGCATCATCTGTTTGTCATCAACAATTACTTCGATTCTTGGGTAAAGCTGGAATGATTCAATGTTGTGTTGGCCTTCTTTTAGGCATACCTGTGCGGGATTTGGCGGCGGTGCAAAGCTAGGGATGATCACGAGCGCGACAAGTGTTGCTGCTCCCATGGCAATAAGCGGTATCAGCAGCTCTTTCTTGCCCAGCTTTTTCTTTGGCTTTTCTTCCTTTATCCTGCGTTTTGGCAACTGACGATGACTCTACGAGAACAAGCTAGATAGAGCGTTAATAATAATATTGCTTTGTGTAAACGTAATATATATGGCAGCGAGGTCGCACAATACTATAATAATAATTGCAAATAGTCCAGCTATCAGATATACACATTGGCGGCCTTTTCGTGCAGGGCGTCTTTGACACCGTAGTTGAAGAGGTCAATAAGCTCAGGCCAGATGCAATAATCGTGACGGGCGACTTGACAGATGACGGGTTGTTGATTCAATTCGAAAAGGCACGGAAGGAGCTTGAGCGCTTTGTCTGCCCAAACATGATTGTGATCGCTGGTAACCATGATTATCGTCATACCGGATATTTGCTGTTCAAGAAGTTCTTTCCCACAAAGCAGATCTATGAATTTGACGATGCCATTATCTTCACAGTGGGCACAGCTAGGCCGGATAGAGATGAGGGAGAGGTAGGCTATCGCCAGAACCTCTGGATGGAAAAGACACTGGGCAAACATCCAGAGACCAAGCCCAAAATAGTGGCGATGCATCATCATTTGATAGGCATACCTGATACAGGCACTGACAAGATCATCATTCTTGACGCTGGTGATACACTTCGCACATTTTTGCAATCAGGAGTAGACCTAGTGCTTTGCGGTCACAAGCACAGGCCTTGGATGTGGAATCTTGGACGGCTGGCGATAGCGTATGCAGGCACTACATCTTCAATCAGATTTCGGGGATTCTTTGAAAACTGTTATAACATAATTGAAGTTGGAAAAGAGAAAAAGCCCCGCGTTGACATAAAAATAGTTGGCAAGAAGCGCTTCCCGCTGTCAGAGCTTGTTGAGCGCTATCGGCCATTCTCTTAGAGCAGAGACACACATAACCTCATGCAGGCTGTGTGTGTTTTTTCACCTAATTCCATCCATTTTGATGCACCCATAAGAATTAATTAATGAGAAGATCGTATAGGTGGATGGCAGCAGTGAAGATTCAGAGTTAAACTGAGACTATGAAGCTATGAAGAGAAGGCATTTGACTGAGCTGCCCTTGTATTATTTCTGACAGATTATCATCGATGATTAGCATTAGTGTCTATCTTCAGACAAGTATGAATTCTATATTATTTTCTTTCAAATTATATAATATCACGCGTTTAGTAGTTCCCAGAAAACATATTTTATACTATGATATAGTATTTGCCTAACTGCAGATTAAAATATGAGATCCTGAAGTACATTGATATGGCTCAGATGCCAGCACTGATACCAAAGGAAGTCGAAATCCAGAGACTAAAGAAGATCTACATCATGGTCATCATGCTGGGTTCAATTGCAGCCTCAGTAGAGGTCGACAACTTCGTCGATGGCTCACTGCACCAGACGGCAATCAGAGATAGTGCATTCACACCTGCTCACTGGTGGCTATACAGCCACTTCGTAGCACTCCCATTAGGTTGGGGCTTTGTCGCAATCTACGACAGAAGAGTACCAATCCTGAGAGGACCAGGCAATTCAATGAACACCGGTTTGAAGATTACCATCATTGGCTATTTGGCCACAATGTTCACAATCGGTGTCAACGAGATGTGGCACTTCTGGTTCGTCGAAGAAATCTTCGCAGTTCCGAACCACTGGATGTTTAACATGGGTGTCGTCGTAGCATTCATGGGCGCTCTGGCTTATGTAGTCAGAGTATACGCCAGAATGGTCGAACTGGGTGCAGAAACACCAGCCAAGAACCCATACGTGGCCGAAATGTACAAGCTAGCACTTGAAGGAAAGCTGTACAGCAGGTCTATTCCATAAGCTTGGGATTTCGACAATGTCTGGGCAACCAGACGCCCGTTTTTTCTCTTTTTTTCTTTCTCAAAATAATAGGTTTTCAGATCCTATCAAATAATACACACACACTGTGTGTGTATCAGATGAAGTATTAAGAGGCAATTGTCATCGTTCAAGTTCATAGAACAGGTCAACCCTCTACATTCATCCATTCCAAGCTAGGAAACGAAAATTTTTCTATGCCTATTGAAAAGACAATGTGCTTTATCTTGAGTTTAGCCCCATCACCTTTCAACAAATGTCTATTCCACCTTTTATCTTATGTAAAGATATAAGATATGCCAATGATTATTTTTGGTAAACAATAAATACGTAATTTCTTTGCATAGTGCTGATGCCTGTTGTTGATCCTGTCTGCGGAATTGAAATGCTTCAGGAACTTGCAATTAGCCATGAGCATCATGGTAAGACTTACTACTTTTGCTGCGAAGGCTGCAAGAGGATCTTTACAAAAAAGCCCGGTAAGTATTCAAAGTGAAAGTGGCACAATAGGAAAAGCGCCACACTTTCTGCAAAACCTAGAATCATACGCAATACATCCTCGACACTCCGAGCAGCGTGATCTGCAACTACCATCATCATCATCTTCTTCTTCTTTTGGTGGAGGGAAATAGCTTCTGAAAATAGCATAGTAGTGCAGATGTTCCTTGCTTCTTATTCTGACGCTCTCCTGCTCCTGAGCTATTCTTTTCTTGCTTGCAAAAGTCAAGTTGTCGATCATCTCTTCAATATATTGCTGGTAACGATCGGTGGCAGCTCCCTGCTCCTGCGCAAGCTTGGGTCTCCATACAAGTGAGCCCAGAGCCGGTTCAAAGCATTTTCTCAGAATGAACTTGCCCCACTTTTTCCCATCATGTTCGCCCACTTTGTCGTTCACATTGATCAATTTTGCAAACGATGCAAACTTCTCATCAAGGAAAGGAGTTTTGACCTCGATGCCGGTGTGTTCACCTAGTTTTCTTGAGGAAAAATGCATGATCTGCCACAGCCGTCGCAGCTCTGAATCAAATCTTTGCATGTCAGAATAATAGCGAGAAAAGTAGTTGTAGCCTGCGAACAGCTCGTCGCTGCCGTCACCAGTCATTATACTAGGATAGCCATCGCTTTTTGCCCACTCGATGCCGGCAAGCGCTACAGCAGAATTCCTGATCTCTATCGGATCAAATGTTTTAAAAATTTGTATAACCTGCTCAACCAGCTCTGCCATTTTGTTCTGTCCAAAAACAATCTCAACATGGTGTTTGCTGTATCTTTCTGCAACCTGCCTTGCATAGGCAAGATCAGGAGCAGCTGCTCCAAACCCCGCCGCAAGTGAGTATTCTGGCCGTAGTATAGTTGCCAAAATGCTGCTGTCAAGGCCACCTGAGAGCAGCAGTGCATCGGTGTGGTTTCTCTCCACGCTTTCAGTCAGCAGCTTGGTAAGCTGTTCGCAATCTTGCAATACAATACAAAATCGCAGTTTTGCTCTTATTATATTGTTATTCTTCTTCTTTATTGGCGTCTTCTAATTGTTTTTGTTGTGTTGCCGGTGGCGCTTCACAGAACTCTGTCAGGACACCATGAAGTGATTTGGGATGTATAAACGTGATCTTACGGCCGTAAGAGCCTGTCCGCAATCCACCAAGCATTCTCATACCCTTCTCCGATGCCCTTGCAACATCCTTTTCGATGTTGTCAGCGGTGATTGCTATATGGTGTATGCCTTCTCCTCGTTCTTGTAGAAACTTTGAAATCGGACTGTCGGGAGCCGTCGGCTCCATCAGTTCTATTCTGGTGTCTTGTAGCATTAGCATCGCGACTCTAACCTTTTCGTTGGGCACTTCTTCTATTTTCAGCTCGTCAACATTGAGTATTTTTTGATAGTCGGCTAGTGCCTGCTGCACATTATTGACTGCAATAGCTATATGGTCGACTCTCATTTGGTAGTATAGAGAAAGTCGTTGAGAGTTTATTTAATCTAATGACAATATCTTGTAAAGTTTATCGCTAGCAATATAGAGAAAGGTCTGTCCCTCCTTTTGTATTATCTTCACACACCATGTAAAATAACTTAATAATGGTCCAAAACTGGTTTAGAACAACAATTCGTCAAAAAGATAATCCATAAATCATGATATAATAGTTGCATGGGATTATTTTTGATTCTTATTATAGTAAAAGGTCGGATTCTTAAGCCGTTCGACAGCTTCTGTCCAATCAATTGAATTACTCGAGCTAGTCCATTCCACAAATGCAGAGCCCTCTCCAGCCCACTCAGTGAACTTCTTAATAGCAGTTGCATGTGGCTCTGCCATAACAAAGTGCCTAAGAGAATCTCGATCTTTCCAAATGGATAGCGTCCAGAAGTGCTTTTTTGGAAAGTCAGCCTTGACAGCATAGTTCATTACGCCTTTGGTTTCTTTTACCTGCTTCAACACTTTTGAGGTCATCAACTGAAAAGGAATCATATGCTTCCAACTCTTTAGCGGCAGGAAAGTGGCAACCCACAGGAATTCTTCTTGCTTCTTGGAGACTAAGTCTTTATTCTCCTGCATCAGATAGCCTTTTTACGCAATTGAGTTAAAAAGGTTATATTTCTATAAAAGCACAGGTGCTATATCTCCACTGACAGGCAAGCGAGTAGTATCTCCACCAAAAGATCCGCAGCTCCACGCGCAAATTGGCAAGGGAGAGAGTGTAGGAGAGATGGCATATATAGATACTTTATAAGATTAATAGTAAAGGATGCACTTGAAGTTCTAGGTTATAGCACACTACCAATACGTTCGAATAGAACAAAAATATAACCAAGTAGAACAAGTTGAAAAAGAGGTGTGGGGTGTAATTTTTTCTTTGGAACATCCCTATCTCGATCTTCAAGAGATTTTCCAGCGTATTATCCTGGTCTTAGCCTCCTCTGGATCTGTTTGTCTTTCACCTGCAAGATCAATTATTACACCAAGAACTGGAAAGCTCTAGCGCCAGAAGAGGCAGCATGACCCACGAAGCTCCACCCCGAGTCGTCTACCAAAAACGCCATTCATACAGAAAAGTCAAGAAAAGACGTGGTGTCGCCTCAATTAACCACCTCGACAAAACGGCTTATCGGAATCGGGACGTTCAGATACACACTCATCGGGCTTCTTTTAACTCCTATCCCAAAGCCTAACAAAGCCTGCTAGTTAATTGATGGGTGCTCGCAGGTTTGCTTGGCATTTTATCTATCTATCTGCTTCTGAGACTATGGCGATAATATCTTTTACAGGCTTGAGCAACATCTCTTTGCGCTCAGACGATATACCTTTGGCTTCTAATACCTTAACAAATTTATTGTAAGCCTCTATCGCTTCTTCCTTTGTTTTTTTATACAACAATTGCTCGGTTGTCAAGACTTCTCTTGCGCCATCCATTATTGTTTCGCCTTCCTCTATTGACATGATACCGTCAGAAATTAAGTCTTCTATAGCAAAGATCATTTCCATTTTATCAATTGAAATCCTAGCATCAATCTCACCAGTTTGGATCAGCTTTCTAATGGTAGAGGGAGTAAAGTCTGTAACCTTGCCAAACGTCGCGTCTGTGCTATCAAGCCTGTCTATCCGCCACACCTTCGATATACGTGGAGTTGAAACCAAGAGGCCCCTATACGTAGTAAACCTATGTTTTTTGCCGATCCTAGCTATGGTTTTTGCATTTCTTTCTAGAATCTCGTCAACGCTCTTTGAAAGACCCTTTGATCTAGCAAGCTCGACAAGGTCAGTAGCTAGGTTCTCAAAGTCTGTCATGAGATATGCCGTATGTTCGTCGTGAGTAGTCCTGTCATGAAACAGTATATCATTTTCCCTGTCGTCAATAAGATCCTTGTCTTGTGGAATACCACTTTGTGACAGAGCATGCAGGTTGATGATGTACACTTCAAGCTCTGGAGCCGGCATGAATAATTCATCATCACTGCTTCTGCGGTTCTTTAGCAAATATTCTGTCCAATAATTTCTGTGAGCTGTCAAGAGTTGGCGTAGGGGGGTGTTGCTGAGGTAGCCACCATCCCATAATTGACGCATGTTTCCAGTTGCCTTATCCTCAATCTGAGGGTGGTCTAGGGCATACTTCCCAAGGGCACTAGCAAGCACCTGGTCTGGCCCTATGCCGTCGTAAAAAACGATATGTTCGTGTCCCGTTTTCCCATATTCGGAATACCATCTGCTGCTGCCGTTACCATTCTTTTTTTCCTCTTTTTCAGAGGCAATTTTTTTACTGCAGCCATTAACAGAAGCATCATGCAGTTTTTCATAGCTATCAAAAACCACTGGTGCTGCATAATCCTGAATGTCGACGCTGGTGAGGAGCAATCTTGGCTGGCCTTTTTCAAGACTAGTCTTTATGGGGAAATCGACAAACTTTGAAAGATAGCTTCTCAACTGTTTATAGTCATATTGCCACCACGGTAAGAAATCTGTAAAGGGGTTGAGGAACTTGGAGCCCCATTTTGGGACAGATTCGTACATGTTTGGCACGCCACGTGGAGTAAATGCAAACTCGAAAATCGACCAGAATCTTCTAGCACTTTCCGTATCAGCTATGCTAGGATTGATTGTGTGCAAATAGTCCCATGAGTTGCGGAAAAATGAGTTCTTGTCAAACAGGTAATCTGCAATTGTGGGGTGCATAAGTCCTTCCCAGAATTCTAAGATTTTCTCTGCAGAGCCTTCCCAGCTATTGTTGTTCTTTAGATAATGTCCTACTATAACCGCAGAATTTATGGCCCCTATTGAAGTGCCTGCAACAATATCAAATAGCCTGCTGTCATCCATATTTTCTAGGCTGACTTTTCTATAGATCTGCTGGTAGGCGCCGGCTTCATAGGCACCAAGTGAGCCGCCTCCTTGAAAGACCAGCGCTATTTGATAGTTTCTTCTTGCCCTTCTGACGATTTTTTACTCACATCCCCTGAATGCAAGCCATGTTAGATGCGACGCGCGCATTTTCTCTCTCATGATACTGCCCTTAAACATTGAGAAGATTCAAACCCTTTGAAAAGGTTTCCGTAACACGTCCTCCAGTAACTTCGCGAGAGAAACGGAACTTCATGAATTTTAAGTCTTGAGGAACACAAGTTCTTTCCAGCCTGTAAGCTCTATATCCAATATATATAATTGTCAATTATACAGAGCGATTTATTACTGTCTGTTTTTGTATCATTTGTTGTACTTCTTTATTGCATTTCTTGCTATCTATGATTCAGCTTATATACTGCATTAGAACGATATCTTGGGTTCGTATCTGCCAAACACAGTTCGCAGAGCGCTGCTAATTTCGCCAAGCGTAGTGTAGCTCTTAACCGCATTGATAATATGCGGCATTAAGTTATTGTCATCCTTCTCAGCTGCCTTTTGCAGTTGTGATAGCGCTTGGTCAACCTTTGACTTGTCGCGATTACTCTTGAATTCCTTGACATTTGCTAATTGTTTTTGCTCCAGCAATGGATCTATCCTGTTGATCTTTGGCTCGACATCATGCTCATCTTGATACTTATTGACGCCTACGATAATGCGTTTGTTTTCGTCAATTTCTTTCTTCAATTGATATGCGTTATTTCTGATCTCTTCTTGGAAGAAACCCTTCTCCACCGCGACCAGGGCACCGCCCATCCTTTCTATCTTTTTGAGATATTCGTCAACCTCTTCCTCTATCTTGCCTGTAAGGTATTCGATGTAGTATGAGCCAGCCATCGGATCCACAGTTTTGCTGACGCCTGTCTCAGTAGCAATTATCTGTTGAGTCCTGAGTGCGATCTTGACTGATTCTTCAGTTGGAAGTGCAAGCGCTTCATCACGGGAGTTGGTATGCAACGATTGGCATCCACCAAGTACCGCAGCAAGTGCTTCAGTTGCGACCCTGACAATGTTATTGTCGACCTGCTGGGCGGTGAGTGATTCTCCTGATGTCTGAACGTGGAAGCGGAGGTGCTGCGATTTAGGATTCGTTGCATTAAACTTCTCTTTCATTATTTTGGCGTAGATCCGCCGAGCAGCTCTGAACTTGGCAATTTCCTCACAGAATTCCATAGTGCAGCAGAAAAAGAACGAAAGCCTAGGAGCAAAGTCATCAACCTTCAGTCCTGCTCTGCTTGTGCAAGTATTGATGTATTCAATTGCGTTTGCAAAGGTGAAGGCCAGCTCTTGTACAGCGTTACAGCCTGCTTCTCTCATGTGATAGCCAGAAATGCTGATCGGGTACCATTGTGGAACTTTTTTGGAGCAATATTCGATCATGTCTCCTATCAGGCGCATCGATGGCTTGGGCGGATAAATGTAGGTGTTTCGTGCGATGTATTCCTTCAGAATATCATTCTGAGTCGTGCCGCGCAACTGGTCCGGCGACACTCCCTGCTTCTCGGCAACAGTAATGTAAAGCGACAAAAGGGTAGATGCAGTTGAGTTGATAGTCATCGAAGTGCTGACCTTGTCAAGTGGTATGCTGCCAAAACAGGCCATCATGTCCTTTATCGAGCTGATGGGTACACCTGTCCTTCCAATCTCACCCTCTGCCTGCGGGTCATCTGAATCCCTGCCAGTCTGAGTAGGTAGGTCAAATGCAAGTGACAAGCCTGTCTGGCCGCGATCTAGTAAAAACTTGAAGCGCTTGTTTGTTTCTTCTGCACTACCAAAGCCGCTGTACTGGCGCATAGTCCAGAGTCGCTCTCGGTACATGTCTGGATACAGGCCCCGGGTATATGGGTACTTGCCAGGCTCTTCTTCAACAAGGCCATCATAGTTTTTCAAATCATTATTTGTAAAAACTCGCTTAACCGGGATGTTTGAATCAGTCTTGAAAGTCTCGCTCGCCATCTTTATTATCACCTAAAGAGGGTCCGGGCCAGTTCTTCTGCAGCGACATAAGGATCGATCTCTTTTCTAGCCAACCGGTCGATAAACTCTGAATATTTTCTGTCCTTAGCAAGCATAGAGGAAACCTTCTTTTCTAGGTTATTTAAAATCATGTCTGTTAACTCATTCTCCAGCATCTTTCTCTCGCGTTCTTCATAATTAATGCTTTTTTCCTTTAATAATTTGTCAATACTCTTGGCTAGTTCCCCCACGCCCTCTCCTGTCTTGACAGATGTCTTAAGAACGGCTGGTTTTCTATTAGTATCGCCAATCAGGTCAAGTACTGTTTGATAGAGGCTGGTAGCACCTTCTAGATCAGCCTTATTTACAACGTAAATGTCACCTATTTCAGTGAGCCCAGCTTTTACGGCTTGCACATTATCTCCTGTGTGCGGCGTGAACACCACTACTGTAAGATCGACGACTTTAGAAATTTCAACTTCAAGCTGTCCTGCACCAACGCTTTCAATAAGCACAATGTTGTAGCCGGCGACATCAAGGATTCTGATTGCATTTCTGAGAGATTTGGAAACACCTCCCATCGCTCCCCTTGATGCCATACTTCGCATGAACACTTTTTCATTACCGAGGTTGCCCTGCATTCTGACCCTGTCTCCCAGTATAGCGCCACCAGTTATGGGGCTTGTGGGATCGACTGCAAGCACCGCAACTTTGTAGCCAAGCGCCTGGCATTCAGGAATTAACTTGCCAACAAGCGAGCTTTTACCGGACCCACCAGGACCTGTAAAACCCACTGTCCTTATATTGCCTGTCTTGCTGAAAATCTGCTTTATGATTTCGCGAGACTCGGGTTCGTCGTTGTCGACAATTGATATTGCCCTTGCAAGTGCTCGTCGCTCGCCTGCAAGCAAACCCTTTACTATGGGTATCACACCAGCATGTAATAGTCTGTATATATAATATTAGTTCTTTAGGATCCAGTTAGGTTGGATCTCAATTCTTTCTCGAACTATGCAGGGTTCTTGAGGACAACTGACAAGTCCCAGATATCTTTTCTCCTGCTTTCAATTTTTTTGTCCTTCAGATTCATACTTGAAGAGATAAGTCGCCGACGACTCTGTACCGAACTAATATTCCACCATAACCACTAGCAGGATATACACGATAATGAATAGTCGATATAGCCAGCCCTAATACATTTTCTCCACAAGGAAAGACTGTCTGTCGACTGCTAAATACGCGAATTTATATTATTCTCTGAGCGACTCAGAGATAATGCTGGCAAGCTTATGATTGCCTTCTCTTTGATACCTCTCAACTTCATTGATGAGCTGTTCCCTAAGCTGCCTGTAAAGGTCGACCTGCCCTCTAACGGTCCTTGTCCTAAGCTCCTCAACTTCTGATGATGGTGCTGGTGATGAAGATTGTGACGAGGACATCCAAGATACCATGTTTGCTTTTTGTATTTATGAATTCACTCCTTTTACAAGATATAAGAACCACTACTGCAGTATCGCTGAAGATGACGACGGTAACATCACATCCTGTTAGGTACTGCCGGCAGAATATGATACAATGGAGACACACAGCGAGGAACCTACCATTTCTGTTGGAACGCTTATTCAACGGAGAAATCGATTGAAAGTGACATGCCACAATAAGTACGAAGCTGGCAATATAGCTTCATTTTCGGGGGCCTGGGATAGATGCAATATATTACATAGTCCGGGAAGAGAGGTACATGCGGCAACACATGAAAAGGCCATGTTTTCATCGCCTGTTTGGCAGTTAAAAAATAACCTTTTCATACTATTCGCTCTGAAATTGAATAAAATATTTTAAGCAGAAAGGCCAACTTCATGATAATAATGTCGGCTCAGCAACAGCAAAAGAGGCCAATACGAGTTCTTGTGTGCAAGCTTGGACTAGATGGACACGACCGGGGAGCCCTAGTAATATGTAGAGCTTTTCGTGACGCCGGCATGGAGGTCATTTATTCTGGATTGTTCTGTACACCAGAACAGATTGCCAACATGGCTATCGATGAAGACGTCGACGTGGTGGCAATGAGCCTGCTAAACGGTGCTCACTTGACCTTGTTTCCAAAGGTGGCAAGACTTCTTAAAGAGAAAGGTGCTGAGGACATTCTAGTCGTGGGAGGCGGCATAATACCAGAAAGCGATAGAAAAGAGTTAGAAAAGCAGGGCGTGACTGGTAATTTTGGGCCAGGTACCCCACTGCCAGTCATTATTAACCACATCAGGGAAAAGACGAAAGAAGCATAGGAAATAGCTCTCTCTATATAATTCTCTCTTTTTTTCTACCTCTTTCTTCTTTTTCTTTATTTTGATCGAATATAGACTCTATAATATAGAAAATAGAAAAGAGATTTGATTTGGGTTAAACTTCAGGCGCATCCGGCCACATCATTCTTCGCATTTCCCTGCCCACTTTTTCTATTTGGTGATTCTCTAACTCCTTCATGTAGCGCGCAAACGAGTTCTTGCCATCTTTCTTGTACTTGCTGATCCACTCCTCTGCAAAGTCACCTGACTGAATCTCCTTGAGCACTTCTTTCATCTTCTTTTTGGCTTCGTTGTCCATGACGTACGGCCCGCGAGTAAGACCGCCGTACCTTGCAGTTTCACTCACTCGGTTGTACATCCCTGTAATGCCATACTTTTGCACCAAGTCAACGATCAGCTTCAATTCATGAAGGCATTCAAAATACGCGACTTCTGGCTGGTAGCCGGCCTCAACAAGAGTCTCAAAGGCATTCATTATCATTGTATGGGCGCCACCGCAGAGGTCAACTTGCTCGCCAAACCAATCAGTCTCTACCTCTTCTTTGAACGTAGTTTGTAGAACCCCGGGGCGCGTGCTGCCTATTGCCTTTGCCATCGCAAGGACCCGATCCCATGCTTTGCCAGTATGATCTTGGTAAACAGCAACAAGTGACGGGGTGCCAAATCCTTCCTGATATAGCTCTCGAACGCGCTGCCCGGGAGCCTTTGGGGCGACCATTATTACATCAACGTTTTTGGGTGGGACTATCCATTTCCAGTGGATTGCTGCCCCGTGCGAAAAGCTGAGCGCCTTGCCCTCTGTAACGTGCTGGGCGATTTCTTTTGTGTAAGTGTCAGCCTGTTCCATATCTGGGATTAGGACATGAATGATGTCAGCTGACTTGGCAGCCTCTGCAACCTCCATAACCTTATGAGATTCCGCCTCAGCCTGCTTCCACGTCTTGCCTCCCTTCCTAAGGCCAACTATTACCTTGAGTCCTGAATCCATCATGTTAGACGCCTGAGCGCGCCCCTGAATGCCATAACCAATAACTGCGATTGTCTGGTTCTTTATTGGAGTTAGCGATACTTGGTCTTCAAGCCATTTCTTGGCGGGCATGAGACTCTGTCGCTGGTATGTATTATATTATTCTACTGATGGAGCTTGCTTGTATCTTGAAAGAAAGAGAAAGCAAATGTTGTTGGTGGTGGTGTTGATTGATGGCTACGCTGAGTCTCATCTAATGCCATATTCCCCATTCACGCACTTTCCATGGGCCTTGCCCTCCACCGAATCCATGGAGCCCTTGGTGTCCAAATATAGGATTGAACGAACTACTTGGCTGGCCTTGAGAGGTGTAAAGTTCATTGCCATTTCCTGCATCTATTAGGGTAATGTATCCTGTTTGGTTTTCTGCATTCACTGTGAGGAACCTGTAGACAAGGTATCCTTGCACTACTCCAAGATGTCCACCGATTACAGTACCATTGGTTACTTGACTTTGTGCATTTTCTGCTGCCGTTACGAACGAGACGTTGACATTTTGGTTGACAAAATCTCTGATTTCGTTTCCAACATTTACTGAGCCATTTATTTCAGGCAGTTCTTGTTCTCTCCAGCTCATTTGTTGCTGCGCTCTTGTCTGCACTACCGATGACGCTATCAAAATGGCAGACAATATGCCCGCAACCAGAACTATCACTATTATAACCTTCTTATTGAGAAGGTTTGAACTTTTTGCTGACATACCTAAACTTTGTGAAGAATTATTTTAACCATTGTTGACCTATGACACGTAACTTAGTTACCTGTAGCTCGAAGCAACAGCAACAAAAAACAAACAAACTTAGAGGTCGAAATAAAGGAGACAAAAAAGTAATTATTTAGATCATTATTATTATTCTTCTTCTTCTGCTGCTTTATTGCTTCAACAAACTATCTTATTTTCAATTCTATTATTGCCATATTAAACAAGACCCCGAAGATTGTACGAGGAATTTTAATGACTGAGATTACCCTGCAGCTATTGTCCGAGGCAATGACATAACTATACCTGCTATAAAACACAAGCTGGCTATGACAGGTGACCTCGTATTTCCATCACACGAAAAACTCTGCGGCTTATAATGCAATTATACTCTATCCAAACAGCATTACATTTGCTGCCAACTCGAGAGGCAAACCTCGTGAGCTGTAGTGCTGATCACGGTTAGTCCTTGGGCCAATACGAATATCGATTCGATCAACATTGTCCACATTAGCCTTCTGCATAAACTGTTATAGTTACTGTTCACTTTTGAAAGATAACAAAGTTACGATACCCTTAATGTAGATCAGCCTCCAAAGCATCTTGGTGAGGTTTACATCTGAGATGCCGATGCCGATTATGTACTTGGCTTGCTTGGAGGAGATTACAATTCAGCATCATCAGCATTATCATCACTATTATTAGCAAAACTACTCAGGGAAATCCTCAGAGAGATACTCGAGCTTTACGAAGTGCTGTTTCCAAGGGGCGAGACAGATAAACAACAAGAACTAATAATATTTTCGCTCAAGCCAAATGTAATATGACGATATCCACAACCCATATGATATTTTCTTTTTCTATAGCTACCAATAGGCGCTCTCAGATTCGCTCTGGATTGTCTTTTTGGCAGCCGCAGCTGCTGCTGAAGTGATATATTCTTCAACTCCACTTAGTCCTTTGAATACTCCTTCAGGAGCAAACACTGAAGGTGCCTTTGTTGTCGGCAAGTCACCGCAGCAGCTCTCTGCAAACTTTCTGATGTCGTATTCGACAAATTCGATATCCCTTTCCCTAAAAAGATTTATGGCCTTATGGGACTCTGGGCTGTCGTCGACGATTAGTACCGGCTTGCGCTTTTTCATTTTAGTCCTCCTCTCGCGCCCTAAGATATGTCCGCATAGAACCGTCAAACTTCAAGAATATATTGTAATATAATCTAAGCCTATCTGCTCTTTTTGGCATTGCGTTCATGTGACCTAGGTTCGACTACATCATAATGCATTGTATATCTTTCTGCCAATCAACATACAAGATTTTCGCAGCAAACATCGGGCTAAAATGGGAGAAGACAAGACAGCATAGTCTTTTTAACATAAATAACCATGGAAAAGTCAGATGCTCTCGCCTTAATGACTATGATGTCCTCTCACGGAATATCACCATTTGATATAAATATAGCATATATGATGCTCGAGGAGAGCAGAGCTCTATGACATCGTTGCACGACATGTATACAACATTATCCTTCAAAGTCTGTGGTTCGTCGGCTGGCCGATAGCAATATTTTCCCTCTCTATGACAGTGGCTCGAATCGAAAGATTGTAGATCACTAGTTGGAAGAACTGAACTGTATGTTCTCATAATTATGATAGCATTCGATAGCGCCTTATTCTATCTAGTATCATAGATGCAATCAATAAGAATCTCAACCCAGAAAAAAACTCAACATCAAATGGAGCTAATCCTTTTATGCGATATATTGCCCTCGCTTGTATGTCAAATCCGCAAAGTCCGAAAGGGAGTGTACCAAATGTCGTGGCATTGGAAGTTTTGAGGAAAAACGGTATCGATATCGACAAACTAATAAAATTGATCACGGCAGGCGTGGGCGCAGAATTCACGACATACTATTACTATACAATTCTAAGGATGCACTGTACAGGTCTAGAAGGCGAAGGCATAAAGGAGATAGTCGAAGATGCCAGAATAGAGGACAGGAACCATTTTGAGGCAATGGTTCCACGCCTATATGAGCTGGGAGGCGCCCTTCCAAGGGATATCAGGAAATTCGCAGATCAGGCGGGATGCCCTGATGCATATCTGCCTGACAACTGGGAGGACATCAATTCGATACTGAAAGTGCTTCTCGAAGCAGAGCAGTGTGCAATCAGATCTTGGGGCGAAGTGTGCGACATGACAACTGGAAAAGATCCGAGGACTTACGACATTGCGCAAAGGATAATGCAGGAAGAGGTCGAGCATGAGGCTTGGTTCATAGAACTCCTGTCTAAGAGGCCATCGGGGCACTTTAGGAGAAAATTTGCCGGCCAGTCGCCGCACACAGGGAACCAGGGCAGCCTTATTCACCTCTGACAACCTTTTTTATTATTAACTTTTTTATTATCTTTTTTTGTCTTTTTCTTTAGTGTCATATAGACCAGTCTGCAAGAGTGACGAAATAGGGGAAAAATCGATGAAATTGTTCAGAGTAGATCACATGGAGGTTCTTGTCGGAAGACTGTACGGCAAACTCTTCGCATGTAACAATTCATGTCCACATCGAGGGGCATCACTTGTCAAAGGCGAATTGAAGGGCGATAATGTAGTATGCTGGATGCATGGATATGAGTATAATGTTTTTACCGGCAAGCTGGAAAGCATGAAGTCCTGGAAGAAGGAGGACACATGGATGGAACAGAGCTCGGAGTGGCGCAGATCGGGTGACCTGACCCTCTACCCAATAATGGAGAAGGACGGAAACATATATGTCTGCTTATAATCGATTGGATTAGCGTTCATGCTCCAGCTTTTCAATTACTTCTAAAACCCATCGCAGCGTGTTGATCCTTATAATGTCATTTCTATCTGCTATTCTTGACAGAAGGCGGTCTGTCGCATCGCCGCTTTTGTATTTCTTCTCTTGTAAATTATGCTGAAGGTTTAGTATTTCCTGCTGCAGAATCATTTTCAGACTATCTAATCCTCTTCCTCCTCCTGCTGCCACATGCTATCTTGCAAACATGATGAATTAATTTTTTCTTTAAGCAATTGCTATTGGTCAAGCTAATAAATCTATTATGTCTTGAACTGCAGCCAATCACAATGAGACTGTTGTATATATCATACACTTCTCAAGCGACCAGCGATCTCTTCAGCATCATCAACATCATCGAAACATGGACTTAATAGAAGGGTCACAATTCACTGTAATTACTGAGAAGTACTAACTAGGAATTATTTAGATAGCTGGCCTTTCCTTTTCTTCCTGCAGGCTGCTGCTCAAAGTGGTTCGTTCTGACCACATCGCATGTTGAAAATTGTCCGGTTCAATGAGAACTGACATGTAACAGCAAGTTCATTTAATAGTTCAAATACCTTATGCAAATCTAAAGTATTTCGATAGTTTCTTCATGGTTAGCAGGTTTCAGAAGGAGTACTATTGCGCATGAAGGAACGCTTTCATAGATATGGAATTAACATTAGCCGGCCCACTTTTGTTTAGCTTGAGTCACTGCCTAGATTTTGGCTAGCACCAAGAGATTGCAGAGATATTACTTTTGCTTGATTGATTGCTCGCTCTCTCTGTTAGCCAGCTGCTACAAGTTTCCACCAATTGATACTGTTGTTCTATTATTCATCATATGGTAAATTGAAAATAGTGCGCATGTGCCTGCTCCCAAATACATACAAAGACCAATCAGCAAATTTCCATTAAATCCAATTATCATAGCCGATATGGCTGCAAGAACCGTCCCAATAACTGATGCAACAATATTGATACCCCATAGCAGAGTCGTGTTATTGTTCTTGCTATCGCGGTAATTGTCATACTGGAATATCCCCTTATTCTTATTTTGGATTGCAACTAATGATGCCATCTTAATAAGAGAAGGGAATTGGAATCCCATCAAAAATCCTGCGGGAAATAATAGCCCGAATGTGAGTGCAATCCTGTATGGCAATTCCATACTGATGGTAGACGCTATTACCCCCTGTAAATAAAGAAAATAAAGAATAATAATACCTGCAAGAATTGGAATTGAAGTCAGTACGGCCCTATGCGGCCTTGTGCTAAACATTTTACCAGAAATATACGCTCCTATTCCGCTAGATAAAAGAATGGAAAACAGTATTACAGTCAAAGCCATTATTGGAGTTCCAAGCAACAACAAAAACTTTTGAATAAAGGTTACCTCCAAAATCATAAAACCGACACCGATAAAGATTGCAAACAGGATATGAAAGGAAGATCCAGAATCGAACTTTGCTCTTGTTTTTCTAGCATGATAGATCAGCAATGAAGACAGCAGTCCGGAAATGGTCAATACAGTTACAAGCAAAATTACCATCTGTTTTGGAATCTGTTCCCTTGCAAAGTAAAATGGCGAATCATCGGTCGGGATTGTGGGATTAGATGCCACAGTTGTCGAGAAGTATTCATTGTAGACGGTACTATCATTATTGAATAGTTTGTTAAATGGCGCTGCTACATAGCTGTCAGCCAGCATGGTTATTTCTGCCTGGTTTCCTTCTGCCTTTTCCTTTACCATGGTGACCTCTCCGTTGACAAACGGAGTTGATTTTACCATCACCAAAACAGGATAATACTTTTGATTATCGTCTGAACGTCCAAAATAGAGGCCTGGCCGATCTTCAACCACTATTACGTGTTTTGCAACTGATTCTCGGCTCTTTCCTGTCTCTTTTACAAGAGAATCAACGATCAAAGGCATAAGCCTTGGAAGCTCAAAATTCCAGCGAGTCATTACAAGCATACCTCCGTTATCTTTATCCAAATGACCAAGGTATTGTTGCAATGCTTCGACCGTATAGAGATAATTCTCAGAGAGAGCATATCCCCCCGCAAGTTGTGCAGCCCAAGAATCCACAAGTTTTAGTACTATGACATCATATTTTTCAGTGGTAGAGCTGATAAACCGTCTACCATCGTCTATAAACAACTCCACATTATTGTTAGTGTCATAGATGTTTCCAGATTGGCTATCAAAACGTTTTACAGCGGATACCACAAGTGGGTTCAATTCTACTGCAGTGACATTGTCTGCACCACCGGAGAGCGCCACCAGTATGTCCTCGCCGCCTCCACTGCCTATAACAAGAGTATTATTTGCATTTATCATTTCATAAGGCAAATAGTCCATGTATTTCTGTATCCAACCGACATCACTTTGAGAGCCATCCCACCGATATATTGGTGTGGCAGCATCAGCATCAATAATTATTGAAGCCAGTTCATGGGGCATGGCATCATCTGTGTCTGCAGCATTATCACTACTACTACTACTACTGTTATTATTATTGTTATTATTCTGTTTGCTGCTAGCAGTTATAGAGGTGGTGCCGATTGTGCTGCTAAGAATATTCTTGTCTTCTTCTTGTTTGCCTATTTTACGAGTAACGTCAACTCGAGAAAACGAGTTCCACTCTTCCGATAAATGCTGAAATTCTGATGGGTGATTTAGCTGATAGTATAGCCCCTTACTCACACCAGGCTTTATCTCAAAAAAATTTACGCTTGATGTGCTATTGACAATTAACAATATCATTAGCCCTGAAAAGGTAATTGCAGAGAGTAGATTCAGCCTATTCTGCGGCTTCACTCCGACTTCTTTTTTTTCTATTTCTGCACTTGGCTGTGCACGATAGTATGAAGTTTTTTCTTCTCTCCGATCTTTTGTAGCCCTTGTTAATACAAAAAAATAATAACTGCAAGTGGAAGCTCCAACAACAATAACGGATGTTAATAAAAGAACGGATCCTGCGCCAATTGATTGCATTATTGGATCCAAAATGATTGTAGCTAACGCAGCTCCAATTAAATCGGCAAAATACAATTTATTTATTTTTTCAGACATTGCCAAAAACACTAACGCCATTCCTGCTCCAGCAAAAAAGAAAGGAATAGAAGAAACTATATAAAACAAGTAGATATACGAAGTATCGCTTGGGATGTAGCCAATTAAGAAGATAAAAACGGGCACGGAGATTCCATACGCAAGTGCATATTGAACTATTCTGGATGAAAAAGTGAGACGCGGATCGATTATTGATTTCTTTTTTAGCGTATTATACTTGTCTTTCTGGATATGTATCACAAAGGATCCAATTCCAAGACCAAAAAAGGCTATAGAAATTGCCATAAATGCATAGTCATACCATAAGACGATTGAAAAGATTCTTGTCAGTGCAAGTTCAAACAGTATTATGCTAAGAGACAAAACAAACAGAAGGACAAGAAGGAATATAAAAAAAGACCTTGAAGCCATTGCCTACTTAAACATGCAAAGGAATTATGCCAGATATGCGTTTCTAAATATTTAATCAGTTTCATATTCTTGAGCCTTACCCCTTACCGCTGTTGCTAGCATCCTGTAAATCACATAAGTTGCATGATTATATATGCCGCAGCTCTTTTTGTACCCAGTTTGATTTTGACAGTCATTGCTAGTCTATCATTGGTATATGAGAGAGACACTAGAGAGGAGAACAAGACTAGGTTACACACAAAGATATTCAGTACAATAGAATTAATGTGCTGTATCGTCATCATATCAAAGACATTAGCATGCTCCATTTGGAACTAGATCATCATTTGCATTAATTGCAGAAGAGAGCAAAGGCGCAAACTGTACAAGCAACTCAGATACTGAGGCTGTAATAGATTGAGATGTCAATGTCTAGGCGCAGAACATACTGAACAACAACGTACCATTGTCTCCACATTCAGTATACAGCAGCGTAGCTGACCATAAAGAACCTACGCAGTCAATTCTTTTTTCTTTTATATTATCTAGCAGTAAGATTTTCTACAATTGCTTTAAACCTTAAAGGACTAGAATATACGATCATCATGCCTGAAAAAGAATATAAGGAAAAAGTGAAGATCGATGACGATGAAGCCAAGATAGAACGCGAATCAAAAGATTCGTTTGGCAACAAGGTCAAGGAAAAACACGAGATTAAACAAGATTAATGGGATAAGTCTCCAAATACACCGCGATTTCAGTGGATAATAAACTATGGAGACCCATTTCATTTGTTTTTGTTTTTTAGTTCTTCTCTGATTCCATACGAAAGATTTGGCAATGTCATCAGCTGAAAATGAACAGCACAGGGAGACCTAGGAGTATCAAACATCTCATCAAACTGCCTTCTTTCTTTCCAATTTGCTCAAATCATTGCAAAATGACTTCAATATATGATGAGGAGGTCGGGCATTTCATCATATCTTTTTCTTCTTGTCCTTTTTCATCTTCTCCTCCTCCTGCTGCTGCTGCACCAACAAAACTATTCTAATCGACCAATTTCTTGTGATACACGCTCTTGCATGGCTGGTTGTTGTTGTTGTTGATGAGTTTGATCTCTTTCATCTTTTTCTTGTCATAAATGGTTTGCAGGAATTTGTAGCAGACCGGGCAGACTTCGATCACAACTTATAATATTGAAACAGAAGTTAAAAAATTAGTGGCTAGGACCTGTGAGAAGCTACCTAGCTATATGACCTAAACTTATGAGATTAGTCATATGTTAATTCTCTGAAAATAATTCTGATGACATTTTAGGGGATGAGCTTAGTCTAAGGATATCCCAATGAGAGCAGGGTCGGCTGCTTTGCATAGCGGGAACCCACAGCTGGTACTGCGAAGTGTGCTACTACAGCATCAACAGCCAAAAAGTATATGTTCGGCACCTGCCTCTATGTCCTGGTACAAAAAGTAATAATCTGACCCGCGGGTTATTTACTGGCTGCTTCAGTCGTTCTTTCTTCTTTGGACTGCTCGGTAGTAGTTGTTATTTCATCAGGAGCTTTTATATCCGCCTCTTTCTTTTCCACTGTAGCAGGAGTTTCAGTTGTTGTCATAGTAGAAGCCGCTGGTAAATCTTCGTACAACGATACGGTAACAGTGCCATCTTCTTCTTTGACCATTTTTACTCGAACCTTTCTGGGAGGGTTAGTCTTGCCCCTTGACCATAACTGACGATTTAGGTCTTGGTCAAGCTTGACCTCATTGCTTTTCATATGCTTCTCTGCGAATTCCCGGATCATATTTACGACCCTGTCAGTCCGCTTGTGTTGTGGGGTTATCCACGCCTTGCCCAGGTTGATGGTGTAAACCCGTGTAGTACTCTCCTCAATAGTCGCCATTTTTCATCATCAACCTACGTTTACATCAGACCTGCGCCATAGCCTCCGCTTGGGGTTGGTTCTGACCTTCCTGTTAGTTCTGATGACTACCCATGTAGGTACCGGCCTATTTTGTCTCGTGCGCTTCATCAGTCTTATCTTGCGTGAGGTATTTTTCCGGGCAGCCATATAATACGATAGGAATGATTTTCTCCGGTTTTTAAGTGTTATTGGTGTGCATATGCCCGTGGGCAAATATTGTCATCCATGCAGATTTGAATCAAATGACCATGCTGACAAGCATTTTAATCACTGATACTATTAAGATAATTCATAAGCGACAACTTCAAACGCTATTATGAAAGTCTATTCATGCGAACGATCATGCATTTCGTTAAATGTAATCTTGTTACCGTTTCTTTTCTATTCTCTAAGACGAGCGGGAAAACTATACACAGGGTAGGAGGTAATCGTGTATTATCATCTTACTATTGAAGTATGACACCTAAATCCTGGCAATCATGCTCTGGGTTATAACCAATGATTGGTAATGTTATATACAGAAGCAAAAGATGTTTGACGATGAGGAAGACAGTTCCGAGCGATTGCAACAATACTTAGCAAATCAGCGCACTTTTTTGTCCTGGGTGCGAACTTCAATAGCACTTATCGGGCTTGGTTTTGCTATTGAGAGATTCAGCATATTTCTACAGCAATTTCGACTAATTGCAGATCCGGAGGCAACGGGTAATGCTGCGTCTGCAACAGCACATGAATATTCTGCTCTAGTTGGAATCGGCATGATAGCTGTGGGCACCAGTTTGAGTGTTTATGCCTTAAAAAATTATTTGGATAGCAACAAGACCATAGCATCAGGCAAATATATGCCCAAAAATGCCATAGTCTATACTGCTAGTGCAACAATAATTGGGCTTGGCATCATAATGATCATTTTCTTAATTGCTCAGTTACTGTAAAAAATATCGAATTGCCCAATAGCACGGCTGTTAAGATGTTAACCTCCATACATCAAATGTTAGACATCAAACCCAAAGCAGAATTTCGTAGGCAATATGAAATAACATAAAAAACATATTTTGTATTTCATCTCCATATGTCTCAATTGCTAAGATTATGTCAATGATGCTATGCCCACTAAACGTATGGACCCGTGTTAGCCCAGAAAAGCATGTGTAGATGTCTGTGCTGTTAGTATTGGCTCAAGATAACAGCATTTACATTAAGAGCGGGAAAGATAAAGATAGATGAATTCTTCTTCTGAGCGAGTTGATTGGGGCTCCCCCACTCCCTCTCCCCCTAGTACTCCATCTATTATTAGCTAATTTTGCGGATAGTGGTCTATGTCAACAACAGTTCAAGCGGAAGCATCAAAACCGCAAAGAAAGATGCAAGAGTGCAATCGCTGCAAAGCAGCAGGCTTTCCAAACCAGCCTATAGCCTTCGAGAAGGTAGGAGAGGATGTGGCTACAGGCAAGGTCAAGTGGAAGCTAGTAGACGAATACGGGAACGAACATGTGCATAAGGGTGGTGGGACTCAGCTCCCTATTACGGCTGTTAGGCGTAAGCGAATTGTAGATATTGCCACAGTAGCTGATGTCAGTGAAGCAAGAAAACTACTTGCGCTGGGCTGGGAGTACAAAACCTCATATCCAGCCACACTTGCCAACGTACCGCACTATGTGCTGGTAAAGCGGGAGTAAGAGTACTGCTCGGTGGATTAGTGGTGATCTGAGATAGGCAGTAATGAAGGTTAAACAAGCCTCATCGAGATGAGGCGATTCCCTTCTTTTCGACATAAGGGTTAAATTAACACAGCAGAGTTGTAGTATAATGTTATGATGAACAGGAAAAGAAGAACAACACACCTTGCAACTATTTCAGAATATATATCATTTAATGCAGTCAGAGACTATAATCTTACAATAACCTTTCCAAAACAGGAAATACTCATAAAGTCATGTTACAATGTTATAGATTTACTATCGCATCCCCGGCACTGGAATTAGATGGTAGTTCGTTACAGTAAGTAAGGAGATCGCAACAAGCCAGGTGCAGCCAGCTAATGGTACAAGCATACTGTCTAACCTCTTTGATATGTAGTATAGAGCTATCGCTGCAGGAATTTCAATTGGCATATCATAAAATACTCTACTCTGAATGCTCCAGTTCCCAACAAAAAGTGGGACCAATCCCGCAGAAAGAAAAATCATTAGAAATATAGTAGCAGGTTCGCGCATATTTGATTTTAGAACCCAGAATAATCCTAGTATCAGGATAATGAAGTTACTGAAAACCCCGCCCAAGCTGTGATGCATTGTAGTGGTTAAGATCTCCCAACGCAAGTTGAACTGCTCAATGCCAAGGGCTCTCTGTGCAACCTCTATATCCTGTTCTATGCCGCCAGAAGAACCGGTCAATAATACTTTAGTAAGGTCAACCACAATAGACGGGAGGATTGCGAAAAGTAGAAGCCAAATTATCCTTCTCTGAGTGAAATAATTATTATTGTTATTGTTATCCTCACTCTTCTTTATCCTCTTCTTATTCTGTATGACTAACATAGTAAAGAGGAAAATGCCCGCAACTGCTGCCAGTACTGTCCAAGTATATACATGGATAAACAAAACGCCGATAAGTAAAATCGAAAAAACAACTATGTCAAAAGGGCGACCCGATCGTAAATATCTAAAGAGAAATACTACTGAAATGTATCCAACTATCAGTGCAAGCCAGTTAGCATACAGGCCTGCATATATCCCAATTAATGTGTGAAATGATACGGCTCCAAGGAATGCAGCGATTAGCGCTATTTTCTCACTTCTAGTAAGTTCCAGCGTCAGAAAGTAAAATGCCAAAACAATTCCTGGTCCGAGGATTATTGGTAAATGCTCTATTACTTCAGAAAGATTTCCGCTGCCACCTGCAACCTGGTAAACCAGAAAGAAAAATATCAACGAAAGAGGTCGGTCTCCGTCTTGTCCTTGTACTATGAACGCCTGATAAATAAGGTCAGATACACTTTTTGATTTTGCTAATTCTCCAACCCAAGTGACATAGTAATCAGTGTCAACTCCAATATCCTGATTATCTGGGTTTATCGAAGGATGTTGTGGAATAAGCGCTAGAACAATAGAGAGAACCATAGCAAGCAGTAGGAAGCCTATCTTAGTTTGTGTCTTTAGTTTATTCTGTTCATGACTATTAGATAGGCTTTGGCTAATGTTTTCTTCTTCAATATCTAATTTGAGCATTCTCACTGCTCCTCTGAAGAGGACTTTTACGGGTAGACAAAATACCAAAAGGACAATGTAAAAGGAAGAAAAGCTGGACAACAATAGAAAGAATTCATTTGCATAACTATCCCTGGCAATCAATGCAAAATCAAGAGTAACAAAAGCATCTAATAATGAAAAAACTATGCCCATTACACTAATAGCAATCACAGTGATGGAAACATATTGCAAAGTCAATTTTACGTTGAAATTAAGAGCGTCTTTCTGAAGTTTATGATGGTATAGCATAACACCGATGATTAATGGAAGAGATAGCAAAGCAACAATATCAGAAATTATATCCTCTGGACTAATGATCGCCAAGATGATACCTGCACTGCCATAAATTATCGGAAAATAATAACGGATAGCCTTGTTGTTAATAGAAAGCAAGAACCACAAGGTTGCGGCGACGATGACAATAATATTATCAAGATATTCATTTATGATATGCTCTTGAAAGAATACATAAAAGGTTACCCTATCTATGAGTGGATAGACAGTAATTTTGAAAAAAGAGCCAACAACATAAAGATAAAAGAAAAGACAAGCAGCAAATAAGACACTTGATAGTATTGAGGTGACAGGCATGCCATATCCTAAATGTTTACTGAGTCTATTGGCAGCGATTGCGAACAAAGTTACACATCGTTACCTTTAAGATATTAAGACTATAAGTATTCTCTATATGTGCCCATCTAAAGCAATTACTGATCTTTCGGCCAACTAAAGCCACGGAGGCAAAGAATACTGACACTAGATGCAAGCTCTATAAAAAATTCCAAGACAGGATATAACTAGATGTGTGCACAAAAGAAATAATGCCTGTATACTGAATGGCTTTTATTTTTAAGTTGCACTGTCCATGAAATGAAAATAATCCAGTTCAAAAATATATAATTGCTATTATGGTGAAATTAAGGACAATATTTATTACATAAGTGCCAAGACTTGAACAATAGATGTTATGTGTTCCGCATGCAATTTGAATGGAAAAGTCAAGGCTTTGGGGGTTTGTATAAAAGCTTATCAAGGATAATATGTCAAAGGGATATAAATCCTCTCAAGTACGGCACAGCAATTCATACGGGAAAAGTTTCTTTGATTGGAACTGTATCCTTATGCACTCTATCTAGCAAAGGAGATTAAGTAGCCGGAAATGACTCCAATCGCTTTCCCTCCTGATTGCTCTATCGCCCACCCACCAGTAATATGGTTGACAGGATTGCCAGCTTCAGGTAAGACAACAATAGCAAAAGCACTTTACCCTAAGCTAAAAGAGTCAGGCTTTAAAGTTGAGCTCCTAGATGGAGACATTGTTAGAAGAGAGCTTAGTCCAGAGCTTGGATTTGCAAAACAGGATCGGGAGATGCATGCTAGACGGGTTGTATATTTATGCAAACTATTATCAAGAAATCGAATCGCCAATATTGTTTGCCTGATATCTCCCTATCGAGAACTCAGAAGATATGCAAGAAGTGAGACCAACAGAAATAACAACTTCTATGAAGTTTATGTAAAGTGCTCACTTGAAACTTGTATAAAAGGGATCCAAAGGGCTTATACAAAAAAGCCCTTTCCGGAGAGATAAAGGATTTGACTGGCCTACAAGATCCTTACGAAGAACCTGAGAACCCTGAAATTATTGTTAATACGGAAGAGCAGACCCTGCAGGAATGCATTAATGTAATACTAAAGACAGTATCACAGACATATAATAACATGGTCAAAACACCAGGTACTTAGCAGAATAATGGGATAGGATGATAAAACACCAAACCAGAATTTCAGGAAGTTATGACCAACGATAAAACGGAGATATACTAGAGCATCAATTTGTTCCTGCTGCGAATGCTAGTCCTATGCCAAAAGTTACTGCCTTTGGATTTGCCGCTATCGCGTTATTCAGTTTTAAGCTATTTTTAAGCTTATTTTTGGTTCCTTACTAGGAAATGACAGAATTATACTTTCTTTATTCAGCGAACTTCTTGTTCTATATAGTTTGTGCGGAATCATGTTCGACATCTCTTAAAGGCAGGTCTCACTTAACTCAAATGAGATATGATAGGCAATATTGCGATCTGGAAAGCACTTCTCGCACATAAAACGTTAATTGTGGCTGCAACTGCTGCAGCTGCACTCATAATATATGCGACTCCGATAGCAGATGTGATAGATGGGACCGCGTTTGCAGCTAAAGGTGGAGGGGGAGGTGGTAAGCCGCCTAATCCTCCCGGTGGCGGTGATGACGATGACCAGGGTGAGGATGACGATGACCAGGGTGAGGATGAGGATGGCGACTATGGACATACTGTGAAGCCACCAAAACCTCATAAGTAAGGGGCTACGTCAATGACTCACTCAAACCACCTAAAAATAAATAGAAAATACAATTTCGAGTTAAGCCTTTGTGGTTGTGGTATTGGGTGTCCACAGAAATAGTAACAAAGATAGAAACAAAGAGTATAACGTTTCAAGTTCCAACTATTTCACTAATAATTCCAGTATTCAATCAACAGAGCAGGATTTCTTATTCGCTTAAAAAAATAAGGCAAGCAGTTGAATCAGCCTATAGCAATTATGAGCTGGTTGTCGTAAATGATGGCAGCACTGACAAGACATTGACTATTTTAAAACGCGTAGCATTAACAGATGAGCACTTACGCATTATCTCTTATGCCCCAAACAGAGGAAAGGGGTATGCAGTCAGGCAGGGCATTTTAAATTCACATGGAGATGCAGTATTGTTCTTAGATGGCGACTTGGATATTTCCCCTGATTCAATAAGGGATTATGTAGAAAGGCTCAGCACATCAGATTTGGTTATTGCATCTAAAAGACATCCAAAATCAAGTGTTACAATTCCAAAATCGCGTGCATTCTTAAGCAGAGCATTTAATCTCATTGTCAAGGTGGGCATAGGTCTACCCCAAAAAGATACACAAGCAGGGTTCAAAGCCGGAAATGGAGATATAATGCGTACAATCTTTAGAAATGCCAGTGTAAATCGTTATGCTTTTGATGTAGAGTTACTTACCATAGCCCATATTCTGCATCTAAAAATTCAAGAGATGCCTGTCACAATGGAGATAGATCGGAAATTCGATATCAAGGAGATTGTGAATATGTTCATGGATGTAACACGAATTTGTTACAGGCACAAAGTCCGTCATGTTTACCAGAAAGAATTGGCGGTACATTTACCAGTTAAATTGGGAAATAATGCGAGTTAGTGTCAACAAGATGGTTTTATAGCATAGTGAAGTATTATTATCGCTTCATCCTGCGTAAAACTAGTATAAGAAAAGTGAGTGAGGTGGAAAAGTAATAAGATGCAAAAAAAGGGCCCTGCTTTGACAGAGAAATTCATTGGTCAAGGAATACTTCTCTTTGTCGATCAAATATTGGTATCAGCCACAAATTGGTTTTATTGGATCATAGTTTCCAGACTTGCATCAACCTCAGAAATTGGTCAGGCAACCTCAGTTTATAGTTTGGTGCTTCTAATTGCAACCGTTTCCCAGATAGGTTTGGAATATCCCCTGCTAAAAAGATCGTCATTACATCGCTCCCGGATCTTGGGAACGGTACTTGCTATTGAATTGATAATAACTTCAGGTTCAATAGCTGCTATAATATTTCTTGCTAACACAGACATGTATCATGAATCTCTGAGTAGGTATATGTTGGTGGCCATTGGATTGCTTGTTCTTTCGCCGATAAGTTTCGTCGGCCGCTTTGCATTGCTTGGAATTTCAAATGCAAGAAGTGTGCTAGTATTTGATGTCGCCGCTACCGGCGCTAAATTCTTAACAGCATATATTCTGCTATCAATGGGTTTTGGAGCTTTTGGGATCCTTTTCTCCTTCATGATTGCAAGTCTAGTGGCCGCGATTACTATGTTATTGATTGCAGGAAGACAATTATCACTTAGGCCAGTACGTGACAAGAGACATATCGTTGAAGTCATTAAGGAAGGGTTGTCCAACGCGCCTTCGAAATTATCCAGAACAATGATTATTACACTTAGCGTGATTCTTCTCGCATCTTATGGAATAAGTGATTCTGACATAGGCATTTTCTATATTGCCTTGATGATCAGTATCGTTGGAGCCGGTCTTGCGTCAAGTATGTCATTTACCGTAATTCCGGCTTCATCTGAATCTAAAGCCGATTTGTCATCAGGCAGCCTAAGAATTGGATTGAGTCTCACTGCGCCTCTGATCGCAGCACTCTTAGTGGCCCCAAATGATATCCTTGCCTTATTTGGAATGGAATATGCTTCAGCACATACAGTCCTATTAGTCCTGTCTATGGGAATACTGCCAACTGCTATAGTAATGAACGCGATATCTAAGTTCAATAACTCAGGTAAACAGAAAAAGATAATAGCTATCGGCCTTATACAAGTAGCAGGATTCCTAGCGTCTTTTGTGCTTCTCGTCCCTTACTATGGAAGCCTTGGAGCAGCTTACTCAATTCTAATTGCATATTTTGCTTCGTCAGCATTTTCTGCATATTGGTTTGAACGATTGGAGAGGAGATACATTGCAGTTTCTCTAGTGGCAGTTATCATAGGTTCAGCTACTGGCTATACAATTAGTTTGATTCTAGATCACGGCTTAATCATAATTATCTCCTCAGTTGTGGCTACACTAGCGGTTGTATTCGCATTGAGAAACACTTCAACGTCTGAAATAGGACAATTGATTAAAAGTGTAATGAAGCCTAGGGGGAATCCTAGCTGAAAATGGAAGTAAAGCTGCCTGATATCTGTGTCTTTTATCCCAAGTACCGGAGGACTAATTGATGAAATTCTATGATGCATACAATGCTGAGTATTATACCAAAAGAAGAAGGCAAAGTAAGAAGCACATGATGAAATATTTGAAATTTCAGCGGAGAGGATCTTCTCTAAAATTACTGGACATAGGCTGTGGGGAGGGCCACTATGTCAGAGATGCTTTTGAGGAACATATCGATGCATATGGGATTGACATTTCCATAGATGCTTTGAAGAATGCATTATCCGAGGTTAAACATAGAATCTCTTTTGGCTCTATTTCAGAGATTCCTTTCGGTGATAAGGAATTTGATGTAATTACAGCGTTTGACATCATTGAACATATTCATCCTAAAGATACAATAAAAGCAATAGCGGAAATCCGTAGAGTGCTGAAACCTCGTGGCATTGCAATAATGACAACTCCTAATCCTAGTTATTTCAATGAGTGGGCCTTTGATCTCACGCACATAAATGTTAGACCACCAAAATTTTGGAGGCTTGTGCTAGAAGAGAGCGATTTCGATGTGAAGATGTCTTATGTGCCTTCCTTTATCAAATACTATGTGAACAATCACATACCGATTCCTGATTCTATCGAATTTCTCGTAGAAGAGCCCTTGAGATACATGTTAGGATATTATTATTCAAAAAAAGGGAGACTATATCTTGTTGCGAAAAGGTCATTGTAGAATTATATACACCTACAAAACTGTGCGGAGGAGTCCGGATAAAATTGAGCGCACGTGATGTAACAACTAGCAGATTTCAATTTGAATTCGTTGTGACTGACTCACGTACAAGGTGAAGTGTATTAACATTCACGTAATCACACCTTCTGTAAGTCCAGGAGGTCTCCAGAGAGTAGCCATCGAGGAAGCAAAGTTCCTTCGTAGGATTGGACACAACGTCAAGTTGATCTCATTAATTAGACCGGTTAACCCTTGGAATGAGCTCTTACAAGGAATTTCAGTTGAGTATCTTGCAGACTTTAGAGGTCCTACTCCTTTTATCTCTGAAATGCTAAATAGGAATCTGTTCTTAGTCAAGAAAATAACAAGTGACGCAGACATTTTCATATGCCACAACCTACCATCTTGCCATACCGTAATGAAAAGCAAAACTTCAAAAGGTAGAGTAATTGCGTACATCCATGATCCGATTCAATTTACATTATCAGGAAATATTTTTCAGGTACTTTTTGGGTCTGCCTCACTAAAGAAAATGTTTGCTATGCGCTGGTTACAAGATGTAGATATTATTGTAGTAAACTCAAGGCGATCGCAGCAAATTTTAACAAAAGAACTAGGGTTGAATAGTAAAGTGCTCTACCCGGCGCTTGCATCCTTTGCCGATGAAGTACCAACAATGTCACAAAGAGAAAAGTTCTTTCTAACTGTGGGAAGGATTGGAGTTCATCCTACATACAAAATACTGTTGCATATTCTAAAAAAGATTCCAGAAATGGAGTTGGTTATAGCTGGATCATGGTCGCATACCGCAAAGAGCATAGTGGAGATGTTTTCTTCTGATTTGGAGATAAATCGTAGGGTACATCTAATAATTAACCCAAAAGATGAAGAGCTGACAAAACTATACAGGAGCGCAAGAGGATTTCTCTATCCCGGAGTTGAGAACTTTAATATGAGTGCACTTGAAGCTGTATCACATGGGTGTCCCATAGTCGTATCTCGCGAGAGTGGAATTTGCGAAATACTTGGAGAATCAGTTGTCATGCCAGCGGAGGATGATGTCGAATCCTTTGTCAAATTAGTTCTTGACCTCTTAAAGGATGAGCAATACGCCACTAACATGGTGCTAAGACTTCGGGAAATTCTAAAAAGCTATGAATCATTCTATCATATGGAGAATCTCAGAGATGTAATCGAACAATTTCCACGACAAGCTTCTCCTCTCAAATAATTTAGGAATCGTAGCCCTTATTGTTATTCTTCTTCGGCGATATCTTCTGTTTCATAAGATGATTCAGGTTATATACAAAACCTTTGAATCTATTAGTCAGTCTCACATTGGTTGATAGCGGAAGTAGAACATACGATGTCAAAGAAATGAAACTGCTGATTACAAACAACCATCCTATTGGCACTCTGGCATCATATATCACGACTTTTCCATCTGCGGGAAGAGAATCTAGATAGATACCGCTTTTTAGAGCATAAAATAAGGGAATTAGATTTTCGACCTTGGAAAGCCCGCCATCTTTTGTGTATATTGCAGCCTTTAGATCTGGATTGAATGGCTCCGCAAGAGAAATCATCAACGGCCTAGTAGTAGTAATGTTATTCAGTTTGATCACATATTTTTGTGATGACCACATATTGTTTGAAATACTTGTTGTTAGCTGCGTTTGATTCGATGAATCATTCTTACCTTCATCAAGTAACTGGTAAAGTCGATTATTGTTGCCGTCTGAAACTATCCAAATTGAATCGATGACATTTGTCTCATTGTTGCCTTTGCTATTGCTGGCATGGCCAGCTAGATTATTGCTCTGATGGTCAGGTATCTTCAATTTCTCCAGCTCTTGCAATGGAGTAATTTCCAATCTGGACTGTCCCTCCTTCAATCTGAATGGCTCTGAAAGTGTGGGTCCGTTCATGGCAGCCTTCATTATCTTCTTCTGATCGTCTATTATCACAGTGAATGTACCGGAGCCTTCAATCCAGATCCTATAATCACCCTCTTTTTTAACATTGAAATGAGTCCATGCCGTTGTATTTATTAATACGATATTATCATTACCTGATGCAATATCATCGACCATCGTTGTATCGTTCGTATTCATGTCAGATTCAGCCTCAAAGATGCGGATGATTGTAGTACTATTTTGATTTAGCCAATCTTCAATTTGTCCTTTGATCGCATCAAATTGGTCTTTCTGAATTAACAAGATTGCGTTTATTGCATTAAACCCTCCTCCATTGGTAAATGTCATAGTATGACTTCCTGGACTTAGAGTATATTCACCAAGATCTTTCCATACGAATCTTGAGTAGGGGGACAAAGTACTAATTTGCATCAGGTTTGTGCCTCCTTCCAATGCTGCGTTAACCAGGCCGCCTTGCGGACTCTCCAAATATCGAACAAAGACCTTGTATTGGTCGTTGTTGTTGCTGCTGCCCACTTTGATTGGAACATCAATGTTATTATCTACTAGCTGATCTGAAATATCGTACATTCTTACACTATCGATTAACAAAACATTAGGCAGAGGCTGCTTTGTAAGATGTCCATGCCATATACTTAGCTTGATAGTTGTAACTTCCTTACTTGATGGCATGTAGCTGAAGGTAATATCCTTCCAATCTGACGTCCCAGTCCCAATATTCTGTACAATGGCATCCCCTACTGGAGAATCATCCTTGTTGTACTCTGTTACCTTTAAGTGCACGCCTTCAGCATTGTAGTATCGCATATGAAGGTCGAGTATATACGCTCCATCAGCAGATACACCGATAGCCGGAGATGTAATAGTCTTCCATCCATAATTAGAACTATTCAAACTAATTATCATGGCATTGCTTCGAATACCAAGTAGCTGATTTTTCGGATCGTTATTCTGCCACTGCAATATCGCAGCTGGTGAATCAAAATAGAATGTTGTCAGTGTTTTAGCATTTTCGAGATTGTAGTTAGATGGTATATATTTTTCACCCCAAGTAAAAATGAATCCTCTATTGTAGTCAAATTGCCATGTGTTGATTCCATAATTATCAAGATGTGGCCTTATTGTATTCAGCCAGCCACCATTGATTGATCCTGTTGACCAGTAGTTCATTGGCGAATAGTGCTTACTTGTAGGATCTATGATGGTTATTGCTCCTCTAGGTGGTTCCGGCGGTAGCCCATCTGAGATTATCAAAGAATCTTCAAGAAAGGGGCCAAGTTCTATTTTATTCAGATGTTCGCTTTTTTCCGCAACTCTACCTATTGTGTACAAGTCATCGGTACCTGCAGATATCGCGTGGCTTACAGAAGCTAGTGAAGTAGTATTCAATTTGTATACTTCAAACCTGCCTGATTCAAAAACCATATTTTTGTGTAGTATGGTCTCTAGATTCTGCACTCTCATCTGCATCTCTTGAAGAGATTCTGATTCGGCGTCTTCATAGTTGTCTACAAAGTCTTCTCTAATCACGAGATACTGCACGCCTAAGTATTCCAGTAGTGAAACGACAGACGTGTTATTTTTCTTTATTAAATCATTAATGTAATCTAGCTGGAAGGGTGAAAGTTTCAGTTGAGGTAGAGATTCTGTTGATAGTTCTGGCACAGAGGAATAATGAAGCTGACTGCGCTCTCCTCCAGCAGGATACCAGAAAATCTTGTCCTTTAGATTGTTGTTAAATCCATATTCCCTAAGCAGGTATTCTGTCACATCTGATAAATCATGAGGGTAAGGAGGTGCTGACTCTGTCATATGGCCATTTAGATCTCCAGTTAAGCCAATCCATCCCCATGACAAGATCAAACCTACCATCAACAAAATTATGGCTATATTTTTTCTTAGACTTCGCGTGTCTATTCTATAAATAGACGCGCTTGCAAAGAAGCTGATAGCCACAAAATATAATCCCGAAAACTTGTAGGGATCACGTATTGACTCTCCTAGTGGGAAATCAAGAAAGAACCTCGTGTATAGGTTATTGTAATAAGATCCAGTAGCTAGTATAACCGAGATTATGATCAATGCACTGAAGAATATTACAATATAGATGATGTCCTTCTTAATCGGAGCTTTTATAATGAAAAAAAGGGAAACAAAAATTAATGGCAGCAAAGCCAATCCTTGCCACAGATCTATATTGTTAATTTTTATAGATGCATCTTGACTGCCGTCTCCGCCCCATAACCAGGCACCAGTGCCTTCAAGTACGTTTCGTATAGTAGCGCGACGTGATAACTCCTCGACATTTTCCTCGACTACACCAGAAGTAACAAACCCTTCCGATGGTTCAAAATTAAGAAACTCCATCCCTTGAGACATACTATCTGCAGTTAACAATTGGATAACAGGGACCAACCAAAAGAGGTTGCAAGCAGTAATAACGATCACAAGAGTTGCAATCTTCTTAGCTGCGTACTTTGAGAGTATAGTAGATCTATGGAAAATTAGACTGACGGCCAAATAGATTATCAACATTGGTAAGAGATAGATAACTGCACTCTGAAGCTGAGTTGCCACTAGAGAAGTTGAAAATGCCATCAAGATGAGCCGGTTTGTGTTGCTTCGTTGCTTTGAATGCAAGTAACTATCTATAACTGCAATTAACAGGTACGATGCGGCAAGCGATAAAACCAACCAGTAATGATGGTGTATCTTGTTTATGGTCCACGGATTATACATAAGAACTAATGAACCAACAAAGCAAGAAGCTGACAAAAGGTAGCCTCTTTTGCCTTCAAATCTTTGGACAAACTGTTTATTTGCAAGATATACGAGGGTAGCAGCCAAAAAAAGACACAACATAGTGAATACCTTTTCTGCAAGCAGGTCCCCTAAGGCAATTTGTAATGGATAAAGAATTGACAATAAGGGTAATTTGGCAGCATGGACTGGAATATTCTCTAAGTGGTAATTGAAATGCTCCTGCACAGTTAGAGCATATCTGAGATCACCATGTCCAACCTGACCAAACAGCAAGAGGGTATCGTTTTCGAAAGTATGCCTAAAGTAAAAAATAGAAAGAATTAGCAATAGCGATATAAAGAAGAAATCTATCCGATACGAGTACAAAACCTTCAACTTGTGTTGTAGCAGATAAGATCTGCTTTTCTCAGCATGGTGAATATTGGTGATCTTTCCCATCTAAAATTTAGCCTCTTTATCCGCCTTTACTTTGTCTCCAAAGTGCTCCATCCAACCTTACTTCAAATGGTAGTTTCCCCCTTATCTTATACCTAAATTTCCAAAATGCAACCATTGATAAATCTCTAATCAATAAATGTAATTTCCGAATACCTCCATTTGTGCGAAGTAATTTCAGATAGCATAGTGCAAAGGTAGACAAAGAGAAGAAGACGGGATACTCATCCGGCTGGTTTTTTAATATAAATTCAAGCTTTCCAAAGAACTCATCCAGAGGTTGTGAGAGGTGTGGAAATTCGGCGTAAAGAGAGTGCTTATCAAAATTCTTCTGAATAAACTTGTACTCATCTAAGGTTAGATATCCTTTTTCGAATCCATGCGTTGCAATGACAAAACTGTTAATTTGGCTATTGAGTACTTTACAATTCATTCCAAAGAGCTTTCCATTTTCTATAAACTGGAATAGGTCCTTAAATTCAAAAAATACCATGTTTCCCCAGCCGATGTACGAGTGAATGTCTAACTTTAACCCTCTTTTTGGAAAGACATCCATTTTCCCGACACTTTTGGCTTGATCATATTCTATTTCTTCAATGTCATAGGTGTCAAAATTTCGCGTGAGTTCAGATAGTACTCTTTCAAAATCAGAAGGTGATACTAGTACATCAATGTCATTACCTATAAAGTCAGAATCATCTATTGTCTTAATTAGTACATAATTGCTAACGCCACTTCCTTCAGTAATTCTGTTTATATAATGCATGCTTCTCCTGAACAATTCGAGTCTGTACTCATAATCCTTCCATATTGCCTGCTCTATTCTATCATTTTTGTTTACTAATTCATATTCTTTGAAGCTTTGAAAAATCACTCTGTTCTGATTCGCCTTTTTGAGTATTCGGTTCGAAACTCGTGAGCTATGCAAGAACATCGTAATAACCCTGTTAACTGTACATCGTATATCATCGTTCGTGTCAATAACTGAAATTTTAAGAATCCGAGCTAAGTTCAGATACTCCTTTGTTTGCTTTTCATAGAAATGAACAGAGTAACCATGGGTGGACTTTTTTCTCTCATAGGCAACCTCTGGGCTAACTGTCAATATCAAATTCATGTCTGCTTTTGGGAAATGAAGGTATAACCATTTAGTAAACTTTGTAAGAATGCCTAGGTATTTAAAGCTAAGATACTGATCGTATGGATATCTATCGAGAAGAACAATGGTTCTCCTCTTGAAAATGCTATAGTAGAGATATTGGAGCAATAGATCAAACCATACTAGGATAGGCCAAAGAGTATTAGTGGCCGATCTCTTCTTTTGAACCAGCATTTCATTTCGATATTTTTCTACTTTTTTCCCTCCCACAAGCTTAAAGAGAAAGCTAAGAGTGGCATATTCATATTCGTGTTTATATGCAGTTTCAAAGCCTATGTCAGTGAAGAACTTGTGAATCTGCCTCGATAGTGTTGTTTTTCCACTTCCATCGTTACCCATAAATGCTATTATCATTTGGGTTTCATACCTCTACAAGATTAAGAATAAAGACTAATTGCAAATATAACATTTCAGACGTCTGACGGTCAGTCTATAGAATTCCAATATATACTATCAGATTTTAGCTTTCCCTTCAATTCACTAGCACATCATTAAAACCGTTTATGTCAATCTGTGTACCCCAATATGCCAGTGTTTATGTCTAAAACTGAGCCATTGTTCCAGATCAAGTTGCTTTTAAATACACCGCCCCACCGATGCTACTCATTAAATATAACATAAGAGTAATGTTACCTAACGAGACTA
>DASUUX010000083.1:0-3429 GCA_036373855.1 Nitrososphaera sp. | reverse complement strand
CTACGTCTCAGGCGGAGGATGTGCAGGCCTTTCATATGGAATGGGGTTTGAAGAAAAGCCTGACGAGGATGATAGGATCATTGAGCAGAACGGAGTAAAGCTGTTGCTTGACAGCTACAGCCAGACGTATCTTAAAGACGCAAACATTGACTACATCGAGAGCCTGATGGGCTCAGGTTTTAAGATCGGCAATCCCAATGTGACGAAGAGCTGCTCATGTGGACACTCGTTCAGCACAGAATAGAAAAGGAACTAGCCCGAACTAGCCCGACCCTTTTTTCTACTTTTTAGTTTTATGCTTTTTCTATACTTTGTGGGTTAATTTTTGACTATATTTTATCCGCCCTTCTCTTGCTTTTTCCGTACATTAGCCTTTTCTACAGAAACCCTTGATATATTTAGTATCTTAAGTGAATCTGACAGCGCATATTTGTTATCTGGACTACTCACTTCTTGGGGGTCGAAATGCCTGAATTGATTACTCTGGAAAGATGAGACGAGACGAAATCAAATACCATGTCACACGACAATGGAAAGATCAGAAAAGAAAGAGGAAGAGGAACAAGAAGATTTAATGGCATGATTCGGCAATAGATAATTGATTACAATTGTTATATGATGTACTAGTTGTTGGTGGAGCATCAGCAGGATTGACTGCTGCTATGTATGCTACCCGTCAAGGTCTCAAGACTTTAGTAATTACAAAAGATATTGGAGGACAAGCACTTCTTACAAACGCCATAGAAAACTATCCTCCTTTTGAACACATAGGCGGTTTTGAACTTATGCAAAAGTTTGAACAGCAAGCAAGAAATTTTGGAGCTGAATTTGCATATGAGGAGGTACTCTCCATAACAGATCACGAGGAAGGTGGCTTTATAATAAAAACAAACAACAACGAAAGGCAATATTCTGGTTATGCCCTGATTCTTGCATTTGGCAAGACTCCAAGAGACTTGAATGTGAAAGGTGAAAAGGAGTTAAATGGTAGAGGAGTTTCATATTGTGCTGTTTGTGACGGTCCTTTTTTCAAAAACAAAAAAGTTGCAATTGTTGGTGCTGGTGATCCAGCTTTGGAAGCAGCATTGTATCTCAAGGAGCTAACATCACAACTCTACATTATACATAGGACGGACAAACCAGTAGGTTCAGAAGAGACGATTGACTTATTACAAAATAAAGATAATAACAATAAGATTTCTTTCATTTCCACTTCTATTGTGAAAGCGATTAATGGTAATTCAAAAGTTGAATCTCTAACTCTCTATGATATCAAAACCAAATCTGAATCAAAGTTGGATGTCGACGGAATATTTGTGGAAATGGGATATGTTGCAAGGACAGACATTGTCAAAGATCTAGTTAAATTAAATGGCAGCAAAGAAATAATTGTTGACAAATATTGCGCTACTTCTGCTAAAGGGATATTTGCAGCAGGTGACGTTACAGACGTACCCTACAAACAAGCTATAATTTCTGCAGGTCAGGGAGCTATTGCAGCACTATCTGCATATAATTACATTCAAAGACTAAAGGGAAAACCAGCTATTAGGGCGGATTGGAAATCTGTTGCGAATAAAAATAGCAAGACATAGTAGATGAGAAGACCATTATCTGTTGTGCAGACACTGCTCTGCTACGAAATCACGAAGATAGACCACATTCCCCCACAACTATCAGTAGAGGATGTGGAAGCAGAAGAAGTAGTCGAGGTAATGAATCTTCATAGAGCTTTGAGCGATTCTTTAACGATGGCATGAACTTTGATGTAATGGCTCAGTACGTCGGAGAACTGTTTCGAAAGCTACCTCTAGCTTATGCAACTACAAAAAGTTTGATTATCGAATAGGATTGCGACCGGCTGAGTCTCTTGCTTGTGTTCGCCCGATCAAGAACACTGAATCATTTACTGTGTAATACAATCCTGAAAGGATGGATTGGGAGTACTTTAGGTACCCAGATCTTTTTCCGTCAAACCAAGAAGGAATACATCTCGTTTATCGACAAAGAGACTTTGGAGATTGCTAAAGCTTTAGGTAATAGCATCTCTTACAATGCAAGAAGACTTGCTCGCAGGAAGATACAATGAATCAAGACAATAGACACGGGCTTTGGTTCCGAGATCCATGATTCTAGAAAACTAGGTTATATTCTACTTTACTTCCTAAGTTACCTGCCTTATCGCTTTGGAAAAAAAGACGAATCCGTAGTGCATTTTGTCACGGATATAATTGACCAAGATGAACTAGAGGAAATTCGTAAAATTGCCAACAGGCTTGATCAAGATGAAAAAGTCAGGTTTGTTGCCAAACAATCTAGAATGAAACCAGGCGGCTCTGCATTGGCTACACCTAACATAGTTTTTGCAACTGACAAGCGTGTAATAATCAGAAATCCTACAATGCTGGGAATGCGTGAAAATATCGACGATATTCCATACTACAAGATGACCAGTGTCAAACTAGAAAAAGGTGTTTTTTCATCTACAATTCTAATCAGGGCTCCAGTGCTGAGTGAAATGAGCCGAGTTAGCAAGTATAGTGGACTGATCTCTTGGGGACGAGGAGAAGATGGGCAAATTGACGCTTTGCCAAAAGATAAGGGAGAAGGGCTTTTTACAATTATCAGGGAAGGGATAGATGGAGCCAAGAAAGCAGCAGCACAGTCTCCTACCACCATTGTTAACCAGCAAATATCAATAGCTGATGAATTGACCAAGTTAGCTACATTAAAAGAACAGAGCATCATTTCTGAGGCAGAGTTTACCCAATTGAAGCAAGATTTGCTGAAGAAAATGCCAGGATAGTGACACGCGTAGCGAAAACAAGAGTGTAAGTAGCTTTGACAAACACATACCAATATCAAGCATGGCACCAATAACAGTGTGTATGAATTCGCATAGCAAACACTCATGCATACTATTCGACTGTCTCTCTGTCCCAGATCATAAAGTGTGATTTTTTGTCAATAATTTCTCTATGGCGCTCATTATACGCAGTCTTGTAATCCTGAAAATAAACTTACTTTATAGAAGTGGCAAGTGCTTCTAATTCCTCCTTATCATTGAGCTCATTCTTTTGCATTCTATGCCAAGCGAACAAAGTTCGTCCTGCTAATACTTTTCTTCATTTTCCATCCCGTCGCTGTCACCCTGCTGTGTGCCAACTGGATCCTAAATAATAAAAAGGATCATCACAATAGATCTATAATCAATCTTCATTTGAATGAAGAGGCTTCATAAAAGTCCCTCATAAGGTTATTTATTTATTATATCATAGTCAATTGTGCTAAAAGGCATGGGATACAGAAGCAGAACTGAGATAATCAGCCAGATTCTAGATACAGCAAATGGCGGCGGTATTACAAAGACCAAGTTAATGTACAAGGTATTTCTTAGCCATGACCAACTGAAAGAGTATCTGACGGTTC
>DASUUX010000082.1:0-7974 GCA_036373855.1 Nitrososphaera sp. | reverse complement strand
TTTTTGAACATTTTCCTAATGGGCCGGGGAATCCGGCAGAAAAACCTTCAAGATTTGGACTCAATGGATCAGGATGGCATATAAGATGAAAGATTCACATGCAGTTATTTTGCACTTATACGTATTAGTTATAGATTGTTTTTGGTGCGGGTTCGGTGGGATTAGATTCCTGCATGTAAGCAGGTTCGATTGCTGACGCTTTAAAAGATATCTATTGTCTTGATGCGATTAAGATCATTTGTGAACTATCCTCAAATAAGAAGTGAAGTCCAACAGGGTTACTATACCACAATATCTCCAGGTCCGCTCTCAACTACAGTTCCATCCTCTACAACCTTATTTGTTGTTGTTGCTGTTGCTGCTCTTGCTTCAATCCTGCTCGTTCTTCTGTCATTAAAGTATCAAGCTCATTGTAGACTTGAAGTAACCTATGACCTTTATCAGTGGTCTTGAATGTTCGTCTGTCTAAGTCATAACTTATCAAGCCATTATCTGTTAGAATCGTTAGATATTCTTCCATCTGAGAATGGCTAAGAAATGCGCCGTACTTTATCTTGGTCTTTGTAGCACCATTGCCTCGATTTGCAGTCTCTAGGATGCTACTTATGATTTCAGTTCTGGTTCTATAGCTCATATCTTTTTCTTAGAACGAAGCTAGCGCTAAATAGTATTGTCATAGAGTGTTATACAAGAACGGTCAATTCATGCGAAACATCTTTAGCAGACCGCGACTTTACAAAACTGACAGAATGCCCATATATGGTGGTGGGCCGCAGCAATAGTATTCCGCGAACATGTTCTTATTGCCGAAGTAAGTATAGCGAACAACCAGAACAAATGCAGAAGGTCTCTGCTGTTTGTAAATTATCAGAACAAATCATTGTTGCTATTTTTACTTGTTCTTACCCTTCACAGAACTGAAGAGAATTATTACATATAAGAAAAAAGATTATTCCAACTAGTATCGTCTATGAGTAGAATCCGGAATACTGAGACAGAAGAACGGCTGACAACTTTTTAAAAAATGAACTTACAAGGTTTGTGGAAATGACAACAAACACTACTACGAATATCATTTTAGTACATGGTGCATGGAGTGATGGCTATATATGGAGCAAAGTGATCCCTATTCTAAAGAACGAAGGACACAGAGTTATTGTAGTGCAACTTCCTCTTCATTCTCTGGCAGATGATGTCGCTACAGTAAAGCGTGCAATTGATCTAGTTGGTCCACCAACCATTCTTGTAGGACACTCCTATGGCGGATTCGTGATTACAAACGCTGGTTATAATAATTCGAATGTTATGGGCCTAGTTTATGTTGCTGGCATTGCACCTGATGAGGGTGAATCTATCTCGAATTTCATCGATCCGGCAAAGCTGCCCCCAGGATTTTTGATCTTCGATAGCAGACGCTTCGCGTACTTAAACCCAGAGATATTCTCTCAAGCGTTTGCTCAAGACGTTAATTCTACTGAAGCTGATATCTTGGCCGTTGTGCAAAAGCCAATTAATGAATCAATTGTTACTGAACCATCTGGCCCTCCGGCTTGGAAGCAACTTCCGACCTGGTATCAGGTATCTGAGACCGACCGGATTATTCCTCCTGATATCGAACGCCAATTCGCACAGCGGATGAATGGTACCACTATCTCTCTTAACTCTAGCCATGCGTCACCTGTGTCCCATCCCTCTGAGATTGCTCAGTTAATTCTAAATGCAACAAAAGGAAGCACCTCATAACTTAAAGGAAATAAATAAGAATAGACCCGATATTTTTGGCCACTAAATCACTTTTGCTACTTTTGCTATTTGTTAAAACAACAACATTCATTGGTTGCATAGCAAACATCTCCTATGCAAATAACGCGGGTTCGGTGGGATTTGAAGCCACGACTACCTCAGCAATGAAGGTTTCTCAGTATTTTATACTTCTTATTTTGACGACAAAGCCATAGAAAGAGAAATCTAACCGTTCAAATCCTCTCTGTGTACTTTGGTCAATGTTGCATTGTATTTGGAAATGCCCAAAAAATGGTATTATTTGTTCCAGAAAAGAATCAATAAGTAGGCTATTTATCAAGGGCACTTTTCTTGTGTTTGGGTGGACCGTTCTTCAATAAGTATTATATGCATTCTTTAAAACTACTATGTGTATATACCATTTATAGCTCATGTTAAAGGTCAATTTAGACAAATTAGACAAGATGACAAATCATGGTGCTGACGATGATCCTAATCGTAAAGTTACAGGAAATTTTGCTCTCTTTAGCGCAGCAGGTACAAAGAGTGGTGCAGTGGTGTATTTTGAACTTGAACCAGGTAAAGAGCTTGGCGCTCATACAGATAGCGCAGAAGAGATAGTGTATGTGGTAGAGGGTACAATTGAGGCGACTGTAGGCAACGAGAAAGATAGCCTATCTAGGGGAGAGCTTGGAGTCGTACCAGTCATGGAGCGTCACAATTTCAGAAATATAGGTACAAATACAGCCAAGGTTATTGGGTTCTTTTCCAGTCCAAATATTGTAAGCACTTTTGATAAAGTGTTCATGCCTGCTAACTTTAGAGAATTTGATACTACAAAGTTGCCCGCTCCAAAAGGAGCAGCGACGACTACAACAACGGCTTCAAGCACTACTCGTGACAAAAATGAATTCTGATGGCTTCAAAGGGGATAATATTTCTATATCTTTACAAAAAATTGTCGGTCGCAGTTACAGCACTGCATTACCATGCAATAAAAGAATCCAAGAAAACAACCGTACAATAACATGTAGAGGATCGCTGCAAATACTCTGGAGCAGTAACATTACAATATCTCTGCCAGAGCTTAGTAATGTTCCTGTGTAAAATCAAATTCTTAGTTTGTACTAGGAGTTCATAGGAAAATATCTAAGTTCAAGGCAGAATGAGGGATCCATTCCATTCTCTGTAGTTCTTGGGACTGCTCCTTCAAAGGAAATAGTAGAAGATCAGTCAGATGCTCGACACCATTCAGCTGCTGATGCAGTAGATTGGAGCGATACATGTACCTGCTAGTACGGCTTGCTCTTGGTGGCTCAACAGGGTAGCAAAGGAAACTCTACACTACACACTGGAACTACCAAACGCCGGGACTACTCTTTCGGCGCGACATGAGCTCATCGTCATATGCTCTATTGCTACAACCAACTAAGCGACAACAGTTCTACCATCCTGTAAGGTTACACTACCTATTTCAAGTAACTGCTTTAGTTTTTGCAAGTTTTGTGCTACTGCAGATTTTACATTTCTGCCAGCAAGTCGCTCTACGAATGCGGGCTTGCCAGTATCCAATTCCCATTCATCAGTGAGAAGTGTATGGTTGTTTTCTTGTTCAAGAGTAAACCTCATTACCAGTTTTGAATAAGGAGGCATCGTCTCAACTGTCACTTTACGATTAGGTTCAAATTCTGTTATCTTGTATTCTTGGGTGTCTGTCTTACGGACCTGTCTAAAGGTCGTGTTCAAGCCTATGGAGCCTTCAGAAAGCTTTCTTACCTCTAACACAAAGTAGTTCCATTTGGGCATATTTTCAAAATTAGATATAAACGAAAATACATCAGCAATAGGGCGATTTATCTCTAATTTGTTCTTAAAGTGCAACATCTTAGGTGACTTCTCAAATTGCTATATTAGACCAATATGTGTATCTCAAGCCAAATGGTATCAAAATTACAAAAGAAAAGCCTCAATTCACCTGACGAACTCATTACGTCTGAAAAAGAAAAAATCGAGCTTGTAAATCTTGGAGGCTTCAGCATTGCCAGGGTGACGCTTGAACCGGGATGGAGCTGGGAAAAATATGTCAAACCTCAAGAAAAGACTGATAGCTGCCAAGTTCCACATACCTCGCTAATCCTCTCAGGAAGAGCAAGAACTATAATGGATGATGGAACTGTAGTGGATAGCGGACCAGGAGACGTTGCTATAGTTCCGCCCGGTCATAATACTTTGGTTGTTGGAGATGAACCATGCATAGTGATCGACTTCTCAGGGATAGAGGAGTATATCAAGGGACGCAGGTCGTAAAAGTGGACTGGGTGGGAGTTGAACCCACGACCGCAGCAATGCCAACTATCAAGAGAAAAAGCTTGTTCAAACCCCATGCCGCCCCAATCTACTAATTGCATTAGATAAAGAACCGTTCTGGTTCATTCAGCGATGTCAAAAAAGTGAGGGGGATGCGCAAACAGTAGCTAGCTTCGCTCAAATATGCCCTGTGCAACCGTGATGCGCCCTTCTTCGAGGTTCCTAAGCAAGTTCTTGACCAGGTCTGACCATTGTGGACCAACCAGAACGTGAAGACCTATTTGAGGCGGACCGCTTGTCTGCGCACGCTTTATCATCTGTTTGATCCAATCAATGACGGACTCTGTCTTGTCCTCCCATGCGACTTCTTTGAATCCGACAACCTCCTTTAGCAATTTGCGTGCTTCTTCTCTCAAGATCAGATGGCTGATCGAAGGATCAGGAGCCCAAGGCACAGGAAAATGGATAGAAGAAGAAGAACCATCCATGTCACTACTGCTGTTGCCTTTAAAGACGTCATAGATAGCAAGCTTTCCGCCAGGCTTCAGAACCCGGTGCATTTCTGAGTAAAGCCTTTTCTTGTCAGCGATATTCATTGAAGCGTGTTGTGTCCATACGACATCAAATGTCGCATCTTCAAACGGCATTTGAGTAGCGTCACCTTGGCGATAAGTGAGCAATTTGTCTAGCTTGACGCTCTTGGCAAGAGAATCAGCTACACGGCAGTACTCATCTACGAGATCTAGTCCTGTCACGCGGCATCCAAATTTTGATGCAAGGTAGCGAGACGGACCACCAATCCCAGATCCAACATCCAGCACGTGGAAATTTGGCTGCAGATTATTAATAAGAAGGGAAGCAAGATTTGCGGTCGCCTCTCTTCCCCGAGTATGAAATTCGTCTATTGGAGCAAGATCATCAACTGTTAACTGATCGACATTCTTTCCAGCATTTTTGAGTGCAGTAAGGATCGTGTTTTCCAAATTGGAGCGGGTGTAGTGACGTTCGACGGCTGCTGCCGATGACTGCTGTTGTTGTATTTCTTGTTTCTCTTCTTGTTTTTCCATTTTAATCACTTCTGATGACATTCTTTCTTGTATCATGGTATACGATATATATTGCATGGATGATAAATTAAGGACGGGAAGTCTATACCCGTATTCTACACAAATTAGCTAGCAGATGTAGCATACAAACTTTGGCATAGTTGGATCATTCGTAGCTAACCTTATTTGAGGCTCCCCAGCTAGGGAAGCTTGAGTAGAGTAATTGCTTGGATGCCAAAGATGTAAGGATCTTCTGCGAAATAGCATTCAAGGGTATAGATTATGATTCGTTCACAGATAGGCGAGTTAGCCCATTAGCTATCGGAAGGAAGCTTGGATTAGATGAGAAGACAGTTCGAGTAAGAGTAAAGAAGATGGAGGATGACGGATTTATCAAGTACTATCAGGCGATGCCCAGTCTGGCACTTTTTCAACTCAAAAATATGAATACCTATAGATTCGAAGCCCTAAACATTACCACAAAGCACCGAGTCATACAGTACGTTCAGGAACTTCCATTTATTGTGGAGGCAATTGACTATTTAGGGCAGGTAGTGTCCGTTAGCATCTCCGGCACTTCCTCTGAGGAAATAGATCAGGTGGCTTCTGGACTAGCAAATAGATTCGAATTGTATAAGTGGATTCTAGGAAGCCGCATAATAAAAGGACCTGTATCGGTTGCAGATAGATTAGACTGGCAAATTATTCAAGAGCTTAGATATGATGCTCTATCAGGCGTCAAAGAGCTCTCTGAGTCGTTGTCAATAACGCCGAGGATGGTCGAATATAGGATTAAAAAACTCTTAGGTTCAGGCATGCTGCTAGTTCGAGCAATAATAAATAGTCAGAAGCAACAAGGACTGATATTTTATGAATTGGAAATGTCAGTTGATGAAACAAAGCAGTACGAAGTTATCAAGCGGCTAAGTGAAATTTACGCAGAAAAGCTTTGGTCAGTACGTACCTTGGCGGCGGGAGTCTTGGTGGCGAATTTTTTTGCCTTTACTCTTGCAGAGCCCGAAGAAGCATACGTAAACACGCTTAAACTTGAAGGCGTAAGATCATGTTCTCTTTTCATATTCAAGGAAACCATTGAACCGAAAAGACAAAATTGGATGGACCGCCTAATAGAACAAAAAATAGCATCATCATCATCATCATCAAAATCCAGGTGAGATCCTACTAATTAACAGATGCTATTCGACATCATGACAACAAAAATCTTCCATACTCTGTTAGACACTAGACAGTCTTAATCATCTTTACGACTTCGTCTTGCGTCGTGGTCAGCCCAGGATGACAATCCTTAGCATGTATCATTGCGTGCTTCTTTATGTCCTCATCTCCCAGGGGAGATATGAGTGTCCAACCGCAGGGGCAGCTGATCATTTTTGCCATGAATCGTGTTTGTAAGTGAGGTTGGTATATACTTTTTCACTTGATATTGCCTACTATAACTATATTGCTTGTAGGATGTAGAGTCTTGGTAACTTTGTGGGAGAGAAGCAATATTTTACAAATGGAAAGTGTACTGACTCCCTTTAAGTTACCAGTGTTTGAATTCTCTTATCTTATCCTCGTATTCTGCTTTTTCTAAATCAAACTTTTCCATCCAAAGCTCGTATTCTTTTTGCGGATCCTTCTGTCCTATTCCTCAACACTAAGATTTTGCTTAATTGATTCATTTTCACTAAAAGTCGATTAATACTCAATTTAATGCCGTAGTTAACCAGAGTAAAGAAATGGACTGGGTTGGGGTTGAACCCACGACCGCAGCCAGCCTTTTCTAAACGGGCAGCAGCTATGGAAAGAAAACTTACCGCTCAAATCCCGCTCGGTTCACTATTTTTCTTTTTGCATGCCCCTAGCCATTCATGTGCTTTCAAGCCTCATTTGGTTGCCTTAATTCAGTCCACACAGATTCCAGGCACTGCAACTTTTCTAAAGATATGGGGCGACGCCACGGTACTGTCTGGATAACGTGCAAGCTCCGACCTAAATGCAGGATCGCTGGTCGCCTGCTTAAAGTGCCTTACAGACTCCCATATAGCGTAATTGATAAACACGCGACTTCCTCTAATGCCCCGATGAAGCTGTGTGGAGATAACCCTGGCTTCTGCTTTAGGTAGAGGCCTGCATCTGCTGTCCAAGCATTGAGCAATTGGTCTACATCTTCTGGTTTGACATTGAATTTGTTAATCAAGATTACAGAGCGCCCATTCTTCTGTTCTTCTAATTGTGCAGCAAGAGTCACATTCTCATCCATTTCAATTGGCTTTAACATAACATCAATACTGCTTTTTTATCAAAAAAGATTATGCATTGGATCAGGATGTTATTGCACCAAGCCTCAAGGTTCCAGAGATATTAGTCATACTTGCTTTTTGTCCTATCATCCCCACTCCCATTCTCTGGCTGATAGATTTCCTTCTCTATCTATCTGAACTTCAAAGACAGTTATCATGCCGTTCATAAAAGCTAGTTCACCCGTTGTTGAAGGTGTGCTCCAGAATCCTACACCGCGGGTTATTATGGTTCCCTGGGGGGTGATGTTCCCTGCCACCTGATTGGTCCAAGTTGCCACGTCACCACCCTGTGTCCTTAGTATACCCTGCCCTTCACCACGAAATGTTCCATCAGCATTGAGTGTGCTTACGCTTGTCCCAGTGTTTATTGCATTTATTACAGCATCACCATCACCACCATTGTTGATACTAGCATTAGCCATGAAACTGAATTCTAATTGGGGCTGGGGGGTAACAGCAAGTACTCTTTGTCCTATAATTCTGCCTTGCTCTACAAAAAATGGATTTCCAAGCGACGCGGTGACAGCAGTAGCATTCCTTTCTTCACCCTGGGTAGAATCAGTAGTCGTCAA
>DASUUX010000081.1:0-2911 GCA_036373855.1 Nitrososphaera sp. | reverse complement strand
TTATGATGTTTAATGAATGTCTATCTGATAAAGGAGCAAAAACATGCTCTAGACTACAAGGATGCTCGTGCATTCTCTTCGAGTAGACGTGTGAGGTATATAACTTTTGGCAAATTCCCAGGAATGGGAACCCGATATTTTCCTTGGTTTAAGATAAAACTACTGCCTCTAAAGGATATGTTTATAAATCATGATATCCAAACGCCCTCAAAGGTATTTTACTGGGTATAGTTTCTATTGTGGAGTAGACTTAGCTATAGGAAGCCCGAGGGCAGAGGTAGTAGGGAGGAATTTGTCATTTACCAGTGGCGATTCTAAATACTTCCCAAATTTGGAAACTGTACTTTAAAGAAAGTGGGATGTTCATATTGAGCTGTGGCAACCATCTTAACTGGACATGAACGCCAAGACGTACAACAATATACCAAGGCAAGAGCTCAATCTTCTTTTTTCCGCTCCCAGCTAATACTCTTTAACTCTCGCAAGAAGCATGGATTACTTTATTCTATTGCAACTGCAGCAGGTCTATTTTGCATCCCTGGCATTCTAGGTGTAATGGGTTCAGAGGCAGAAATCCAACTACTAATCCAAAGAACTATACCTCTGCCTTTTATCACGTTAATGATTACAGTAGGCATGTTTATTTTGAATGACCTTGTTGATGTGGACCTTGACAAAGCCAATTCGAAGAACAGGCCCATATCCTCCGGCTTGGTTTCTAAAAAACAGGCGTTGAGTTTCATCATACTGACAAATGGAGCAGCTGTAGGAATGTTGACATTGATAGTTACACTCAACCTTGCTAGTACAATATTTGTAGTGCCGATGATACTCATTGGGATACTATACTCTATGCCTAAAAAAATCGCTCTTATGAATAGGTTCTTGCTCAAGAATATCGCTATCTCATTATTTTATATGCTGTGTATAATGCTTGGCATCAGCTCGAGCTATGGCATAGAGCTTGCAATCAACAACCCAGTTGGACCAATCCACATAATGGCAATATCCGGTATCATGATATTTGTTGGCTCAATAATCAACGATTTGGGTGATACTAAAGGAGACAGGGCAGCAGGCAGACGCACGATTCCAATTGTGTTGGGCGGCGAAAAAACCATCAAGATGTTAATTCTCCTATTAGGGAGCATGCCAGTAATATCTTGGATGCTTTATGGGACATTTCTTGGGCACGATACCATAAGCATGATGACTCCTATTGCAGTAACTATTGTGGCATCGCTCGCAGTATTTAGAATGACAAGCATATGGAAAGTATTTGAAAGTATGAAATTAATGCGTGAGCAACACAAGAAATGGTTCCCCCTTTATATAGTACTACAAGCAGGCATTGTAGTCGGATCTAACTTGCATTTATGATTTGCTTGCGTATACAACAGAAATGTGTGAGATATCCGCCTTTTACAGAGGGTAAGAATATTCTCCTGAAAGGGAGACTATTTCTCAATATATACATCCAGCAGAAAAAGAAGCTATATTAGGCGGTTTAATAGGTTTCATATTTGAGTGCGGAGTTTTGGTTAGATCGCAAGGATCAGTATCATCGGTTCTAAGAACCATTGCTGACGATAAGTCACTGGATTTGTTTGCAACTGTTGCCCTGGAAATGATTGACAGTAAGAACCTCAAAAACAAGACTAAGCTTACCCGTAAGCAGTATTATTCTAGGCTTGCGAGGATGACAAGAGCTGGCCTCGTAAGGCGAAAGAATGGCAAGTATATTCTCACCACCTTTGGCAAAATTGTTTATGAATCTCAGCTTACAATAGCGAATGCACTTAACAACTATTGGAAGCTCAAGGCGATCGACTCACTTGAAACCTCTAATGAACTTCCAAAGGAAGAGCAGCAGAAGCTTATCGAGACATTGCTTGACAACCAAGAGTTAAAGGAAATCCTTGTAAAAGGATCTTCTGTCGAGCCTCATTTGACGATGGGAAGTACCGTATAAAAGTTAATGGATGTGCTAAGGCTTTAGCTGCTAAGTAGCATGTAGGGTTCTTCATAGGTATCCTTGTAGCCTTTTGTGGATAACAGTGTACTTGATCCTCATTATTGCAGGACCAAAACAGGGAAACAATGTCTGCACTAGAGTCCTTTTCAGTGGACAAGATAGTATTAACTTATATTTCTATGTCTAGGTGCAATATTGATTTTATTGATTATATTAATTCACTAGATAGTTGTGGATGACAGGCTTTTCTTGCTGGCAAGATATTAGATGCTCCTTTGCGGAAGGATTCAAATGCGCAAAAGAGATCCTTGCACTATCAACTGCAACGATAAAAACATGAACATACATCAGCATTTGAATTTCTAGGGCAATACCCTGTAAGAAACTAGGTGCTACAATACTCTTCTTCTTTCTATTTTCTTGAAGCATTTATGAATAGACGACCCGTACTGAAGTGCCTTCTTGGGCTTCATTGCTGATTCTTCGGGCACACCTAGCGCAAGTGCTGTCTGACGCAGAATGTGCTTCCTTATCATGTCATTAGGTCCTTTGATCTTTTGGTCGATAGGAATAGTCTTGACAAATTGAATGAACCTCGGAGATAGAAATGGTTGTCGGACTTGTACACCTAATTGAGCTGCCACTATTTTGATTTCCCCTATAAGAGCAAACTCATTAGCTAAGTTGTTGTCCATTAACGTGCTTATCTCTGCCTCTCCCCCACGATGATAGGCGCTACGGTATCTATCATAGCCGCAGAATAGCTCGTCGCATCCATTCGCGCTCAAGACTACATTTAGGTGATTCTGCTTTGCAAGCCTGCAGATGTAAAAATAGGCTATGCAGTTTTCAATGTGGGATGTATTCTCGCAGTTGATAGTTTGCCGCACGCGCTGCAGGTTTTCTTGAAAGTTGCCACAGTCAATCTCGTATATC
>DASUUX010000080.1:0-3141 GCA_036373855.1 Nitrososphaera sp. | reverse complement strand
CTTTCTTTTGTAACGTTCACTTTGATTTTCTTATTTTCAACTATTCTTCTTTTTCGAATCACAAGATCATTTAACTTTGCCATTTTCTTAGTTATTACTATCTGCTCGCCATACACGGGGATTACTTTTTCCAGAGCTGTTGAGCTTACAGGTACAAATTCGCCTTTGGGCTCAACATCTTTGGATTCATTTCTATTATCATTTTTTCCAGATAATGCTTTTTTGAGATCGGATAGAATTCCCCCTCCGCTGCTCATTGGCTTGCCATTAACATAAATCTCTTCATATGTCACAGGAACTCTGACCAGCTCAGTCTTTGTGACCCATCTCTTTTCTATGACCGTATTACTTGCAACCGATTCTTTTGATATAGAAGGCTTCTCTTCAACAACTGGAATTGTTTGCAGTGTCGTAGGAGTAAATGACATTGAAGAAGGCGATGGCGAGGACGATTCTGACAAAGAATTATTGTGAGAAGAGGGTCTATTACTGTACTCTGTTGCCATTTCTATCTATCTAGAAATGCAGATTATGCATTATAAGAATATCAGATAGATTATCAATCAATCAATAAACTTATCAGGCAGCGATGGCCGTCAATTCTGTACTTCTTATATTATGTATCATCAATACCGGATCAAATATCTATCTCTTTTAAATAACTTGAAGAGTATATGTATTACCTATGAAGAAGAGTTGTGATAATTGCTCTGTGGAACTTTCAAAGCTCTCATTATTCAATCCAAATAAGAAAATCTATCGCTACAACAACGCAATCCTTTGCATAAGCTGCTATAGAAAAATAAGCTCTCGTGAGCAGTTAAAAGAGGAAGCTTGATCGTTCCTGCATATTCGTAAATTGGCTTTCCTTCAGATGCAATTCGTTTGATTCTCCTTCTAGTTTATGCATGTGCATTGGGCTCAGAATGCTATCGATAATAAGAAAATATCTACTATTACTGTAGTTATCTAAAGTCTCGAAAAACTTTGAATGAAACTTGGAACAATTAAATCGTATACAGTGCATACAATTCTGGATATATGTCCTCTCCAATTGAACAAAAAATTGATGATTGGCAGAAAATCGTAAACAAACCAGTCTTCACCAGAGATGGTAAAGACATTGGAGTTGTCGAGTCAGTTCAAGCGGAAAGAATTATTGCCACATTCGGTCCAATAACGCCAAACAAATATCTCATCCCCAAGTCATCTATTGTAGATTTTGATGAACTGGGAGTTGTTCGTTTGAAAGAAGACGGCGACTTTGTAGAGCATCATTACAAGTTTGCATAAGTCAAACAACAAGAACAGCACCGGGATTAGTAATCATGGCAGAGAGACCATATAATATAATAGGAAACAATTTGGTGCAACTGTTAAAAGACATATAGATTCAAAGAAAAGCATGAGCCATGACAGTCGTCTTGCAGATACAGCAAAGTCGGGAGTAACTCCTTCGACCCTTTCTGCTGCTGTTAGGATAAAACAGGATTATCAGAACTTCCTTAAGGAGGCTCAGCTTCTCATGCCCAAAGTAGATCAGAGCCTTCTTCTTGATATCTTATATTATCAAACGAGGTATCCTGATTGGGAAGGTAGCGTGGTGTTTCGGGTAGTATATCCCGCAGATTTAGATATTAATCAAAAGAAAGAATGGATCTATCAAAAATATCAACGTATGTCCAAAGTAGAAGAGGAAAAAACGCTAAAATTCAAAGCAATAAGAATGTCAATGGAGGAATTAGGCAAAATGTTAGATGAGGATCCAGATATACAATACGTCACCGGTTCAGCTACATTAACGCCTACCGATTCATACAGCATATGATCTGATTCAAGTTTAACCAGATCCAATTAAAGCCAAGCCTGCTGGAATCAGAAAATATACATTTCTTTTTTTCATGCATATGGTGTGTGAACCGTTATTATTAGACTATTTTACGGTGACTCTTGCAAGCTTGGTCTTGCTCCAAGTGTTACGTCAATTTCAATTATCTGTCCGTCTCTCCATACAGTAAGTGTTACTGTTTCCCCAACTTCTGTAGCCTGCTGCAGGTATCCGAGCACGTCGTCTATTTTTCTTACATCCCTGTCATCTATTGCCAAAATAACATCTCCTCCTAGTGGAATCTCCCTTCCGCCAAGTTGTGCCGGAGTACCACCACCTCCTTGTACTCCTGCGCTGTCAGCAGGACCGCCTAGTGCTACGTCTATAACTAAAAATCCCCTTGGCTCCCCAAGACCTATTGCCTCTGCTATTTCTGGTGTCATGTCTATTCCAGAGACTCCTAGCCAGGGATGCTCAAAGGTGCCTCTTTCTATTAACACAGGGACTATCTTGGCTATTGTATTTGAAGGAATTGCAAATCCTACTCCTGCAAAACCGCCTGTAGTAGAAAAGATAGCAGAATTGATGCCAATCACTTCGCCTTGCATATTCAAAAGTGGTCCGCCTGAATTGCCAGGGTTGATCGCTGCATCGGTTTGAATTACATCTGGAATAGAAAAGGCAGGTGCTGCAACATTAGAAAATGGATCTTGATAAACAGGAATCAGTCTGTTGAGACCGCTGACGATTCCTTCTGTCATGGAGCCAGATAGCCCAAACGGATTACCAATTGCCACTACATCTTGACCCACTAGCAATCCAGAAGAGTTTCCAAGTGGCAAAGGTATTAACTTGTCTGTAGGAATATCATCCTGCACACGCAGTACGGCAAGATCGCTATACTGGTCTGTACCTACTATCCTCGCTCTATAAACCGTTCCATCGATAAACGTTATGCTTATGTCATCAGGATTACTTCCTGCAACAACATGATAGTTTGTGACAATATGGCCAATATTATCGTAAACGAATCCCGATCCAAGGCTAGCTCCAAAAAAAGGGTTATCCTCACTTAATGTACCACTGACCTGAACTGCCGATTGCTGAGTTTCTATGAACAAATCCTCCAAAGTTAAGCTGTTATTATTCCTTGTTATCTGAACGGGATTTGCTGTAACATTGGAAGGACTATCTACCAACTCTCCTCCTTGAGCAATTGTTGTAGCTGGAGGTATTTTATGCTCTAAATTGTATTGAGAAGGAGCATAGTACGCCAGACTGCCAATTGAACCCAAGAGAGCACTTACACAAAT
>DASUUX010000079.1:0-7562 GCA_036373855.1 Nitrososphaera sp. | reverse complement strand
GCAGAGCTATTCTATAGAAGAAATTACCCACAAAGCCATGCTAGAGCCCCAAGGAACAACCAACAGGGGATATTTCACACATTTAGATCTGGCTTTCTGGCTTATGACGTTGCCAAATGAACATTGGACTGAAGACAGTACAAAGGAGCTGATAAACAAATGGCTACAGGATGGTAAACTTGTAGAGATACAGCCAGGGAAATACAAGCCTACCATGGCTACAGGAGAAAGAGGAGGAGTGTAATGAATATATGGATACAAATTTTTACGATAAACATACCAACCAAACTAGCGAATGGTATACACCTTTAGAACTATACGAAGAGCTTGATAGTGAATTTCACTTCGTAACCGACCCTGCTGCAGAACCTACAAACAGATTAGGTTGTAAAGTCTACATCACCAAGAACCAAAACGGTCTTGACTCTTCCAAGTGGAAAGGACCTGTTTTTATCAACCCGCCTTATTCAGATCCTGATTTTCCTGTCTATGCATGGACAAAAGCCGCATATGAATACAACAAACGCACAGACAATGCAGTAGTCATGCTACTTAGGTCTACGACTGAGGTGAAATGGTTTCAAGATTTTGTGTGGGATAATGCAAAACATGATTTTAGGGAAGGTGTTAGAGTTAGATTCCTAGATAAAAGACTCAGATTTGTCAAAGTCGAAGAACAGTCTAAAGGACAGCAACAAAGGAAGCGAGGTAGTAATAGTAATAGTGAAACACCCACTTTTGCCTCTGTTATTGTTATTTTCAAAGCCTGGCAGCAGCAGCCTACGCCCACACCCACATCATCATCACCACCGCATCTCCAAGAAGGTCACACAGAAGAGAAGAAGAAGAAACCTTAAAGCTAATGAGCTCCTAAAACAATTGGAAGTGGCGCAAATTGAGGGTATTCATGGAAGAAGAAGAAATGGAGGAGAAGGTCGTTATCACAAACCTCGGCGGGATATAGCTCAAAAACAAATAAGAAGACTAATCGTAGAACAAGGACTTTCTAACAGGCAGATAAGTGAACGAATTAACATCCCCCTAAAGACAATAGAGCGTTATGTCAAGGATCTCTATGCCCGAGATAATGAAATGTTAAAAGGCTTAAGTGGAGAAGAAGAAAGACTTACCTCTTGGAACATCGCAAGAGACCGCTTGGAAAGCCATAAACAAGAAATCTTATCAAACATCGCTCGCAACCCAAAGGCTCCTTACAAAGACCAGCTAAAAGCATGGAACCTAATCTGCGAACTAGAGGCAGCAGACCTCAGAGTTCTTGATGAGACACTTGCGATGGTAGTACGCAGTTCTGCTTTGCCTGTGAAGCGGGTGTTGATGTCAAAGAAAGAAGAAGAGGAGGAAGAAGTTTATCACTGACCAAAGCAAACACTTTGCAGCTGGTAACTACTCGGATGCTAAGTACGGATTCCTACTCTCCGATGCCAAAAGGCTTGATAAGCCAATCCCTCTAAAGGGAAGCCTTGGCTTTTTTGATGCAAGTATCTAATTACCACTAAAGAATTGATAATAAATCATATCTTCTATCTCTAACTTTAGATTACTACTCTCTAAGAAGATCTCTCTAGTCAAGTTATAGTAGAGCTTCCAAAGAAATGGTTAAAAACTAAACACCTTTAACAAAATGAGGACTGGTGGTGGTCTAAATTGGCAGCCAAGAAAAGAAGAAGAAGAAAAGAACGAACAACATCAGAAGCTGTATAGTATCTTGTACTGTGACTGTAAATGAGCCTGATGCTATATTTCCCATTTCGTCTTGAGCTTCACAGTTTACCATTTTTCTTCTTAAGAAGACCTGTGCAATAGAACTACAATGCCGCTTAAGGATAAGCTTATCTGCAAGCATCAGCCAATCTACTTATGTTGATAGGTTCAATCATCGCCCTCTTTCTTGCGGTAATTTTGTTTGCAGGGTTTCTCATTCCATCATTAGCAATGGCTCAGCAACAACAACAGACGACGACCACAACGACTACATCACCCCCACCACTGCCACTTACATCATCATCACCATCATTATCAATAACAACAGCAACACCACCTCTAACACCAGAGGAGCAAGAGGAGCAAAATCGTCTACAAAACGTAATAGCTGCTACAACTGCAAACTTAAATGAAACACAAAAACAGGTAAGTGGAGTTGTATTTACTCCAAGATGGTCAGAACCTGTCTGGATTAATGCTAATTCGATTGCTGTACTTATAGCATATTGTTTTCCTGGAGAGTTTGCAGATTCTGGACAAGAGATTTTGGGCGGATTTGAATTAGAAGTTTTGGAGTCTTATGCAATAGCTTTACCTCAAGGCTTTATGGCATGGATGGCAGTAGTAGGGAATGAGGATCAGCAAAACAGAAGATTTCCAGCTGCAGTAGGTGTTATTTGCGCATCTGACTTAAATAATGCTGATACAAGGGTGTTAAGCCCTCAAGAGCAGCAAGCGATAAACAATGTGATCTCACAGTTTTCCACCATACAAAATACTCAGATAACAAACATTGACCAAGTAATTAACATCATAAACAACGTTACAACTCCTGCCCAGAATGATACTGGAGGAGTAACTGAACCATCTTTTATTGCAGAAATTATTCCAAATGGAACGAGTGGATTTATATTTGATTGGTTTGAGCTTAAATCAAATGTAACAGGTGGTACAGAGCCTTACACTTATCTGTGGGAGTATATGGGTATTTCACAGGCAATCCCTTGTCCTTCCGATCCGTCCGACCGTTGCAAAATAGTCACGATTAATAGACCTGGCACAAGCGGAGTTTCTCTTACTGTCACTGACAGCAAGAATCAGACTGCATCTGACAGTGTACAAATCACTGTAGAAGAACTACCACCTTTTACAGTCGAAATTATTACAAGCGCAACACAAGGATTTCCAGGAGACACTATTAGGTTTGATGCAAACAAAGTAGGTGGTCCACCAGATGAGTATTGTAGCTGGGAATGGACTCGTTTCGGAGCTCCCTACGAAAGCAAAAAAAGCTTCAATCTGTCTTTTGTAGTCCCTGGCACGTACACTTTCGCTGTTACCGCCAGCTGCTATCCTGATTATACTCCATTATCATCTGACACTGTACAAATCACTATCAGAGCACGACCGCAAGAACTACTAGGAGAAGGAGTTTTAGACAATGCAACAGTTGCAGGAGAAGGCAGAGGAGGAGAAACATCGTCACGAGAAGGAGGAGAAGAAACTGGAGAACCATTAGAGGAACCAGGAGTGCCATCACCAACAGTACCAGATGGAGGAGAAGAAATACCACCATCTGACGACACAGGAGACGAAGAAGGAGGAGAAGAAGGAGGAACACCATCATCAACAGAAGAAGAGCCGTCATCACCACCAGGTGACGGCACAGGAGGAGGATAGTCGTCCTCGGCGACCCTGTGTGAGTTAGAGAAAGAGGTAATTCGCCAGTTATTCTTCATAAAACATTAGAGCTGAGGTCGTGGGTTCAAATCCCACCCGGTCCATTTTTATCAATCCAGTAAAATATGGCATTGAATTGAGCTTGTTTCCGATTATTGTCCGACAAAAAGCCTAGCAATGCCAATGCCGTATCCTCCTGCCTGTCGACACTTTTGTCGACAAAACTTGTAAAATGTGCAGCTTTCTGTCGATAATCACCCCCTTCTGTCGGCAACCCAAAAAACTGTGTCGACAAAACTCTGCTGCAGTACAGATTGGTCGCACTGCCCACATCTCCACACCTATCATTCTGCTAGTCTACCCAACTAGAAGATGGCTGCACAACAGCTAAAGCTTAGGATCCCTTAACAATTACGTGGAGAGAGACAATGCCGACTCCGACGATACACTTCTCATCACTTTGTGGTTCAGGCAATAAGTTAGGGCATCCCAGAGTGAATTCCGAAATACTTTTTGTGTAAAGAAATTGAAACTCAGTTAGGTACTTGTACCAAAATGGGTTAAGATGAGATAATGATACAGAAAAGGGAGAGTTGCTGGTAAGTGCTCCTTCTTGCTTCTGCGATAGGGATAATATCTATCAATCTATAAAGAATAGGAGCGTGTCGGTCGGTTGGCATATGAAGGCTCACGACAGCCCGAAGACAATACGACAGACCAAATTCATAGATTTATTGAGGAAAACCCTGGTTGTCACCTCAGAAAAATCAAGAAGGAGCTTGATCTAGCAATGGGTACAGTTCAATACCATCTTGACAGATTGGAGAAGGCAGGCAGGATAACTTCTCAAAAGCAGGGCTTGCACAGGCACTACTTTTTGGTAGGAGCATTTGAAGAAAATGAAAAGCAACTACTAGAAGTTCTAAGCAATGAAACTGCACGAGATATGCTCATGTTTATTATTGAGCAGAAGTATCCATCACAAAGTGAAATCAGTAAGCACATTGGGATCTCATCACCATCTGTGAGCTGGCAGATCAGGCGGCTACTGGATTATGGGATCATTGATGAAATTAAGGAGGGCAGGTTCAAGCGATATAAATTGCATGGAGATTCTAAGCATATTGTTGCATTGTTAAAGAATTACTATCCTAGTATATGGAATAGGTGGAGCAACAGACTGGCTGAGATATTTTTGTCCTTATCTCAAGGAGAAGAAGAACAATCATGACAGATTTGCTATCTATGCCTATTTGGTTTTTCCTACTGTCTTGGCTCATACGACAGGTGGAGAACAGAATTGATGTTGGCGAAAATGACCCTGACGAAGAAGATGATGAGAATCAAACAACATCTGAAGGAATAGGTGAAGATGAATCAATAGGAATAGAAGAGGTGGAAGTCGAGCCCTACGAACCTATAACGCAGGCAATCAAGATAGCAATAGCAGCGTTTTCACTCCTACTGCTCGGACTCTCGATTTCTGCCTATAAGAAAACTGCCCTTAAGAGGACACTTTATGCTGCAGTAGCATTTGGATTATTTGCAATACAGATGTTCTTTGACTACCTGGAAGATGCAGTTGAAGGCTTCGATACCGCATATAGTGACATCATCTTTTTTGGGATTACTCTGGCTATTCTTGTCTTGTTCTTTATAGCTATTGTTAGAAAGTAGTAGTACTAGAATGAATGGACCTAAGTGGTTGCCACATAAGACTTCTTATTGTACTCATAGTGAAATCTTGCATTGACATTCTAATGATGCACTAGCAAATTATGTATTTGAATAATATTTCGGGTGCTGGTGCCGCTATGGTGGCGAGAGCATCACGGTTCTCAATAAGTTCCTTCACAGTTGAGCACTTTTGAACATGAAATAAGAAGAAAATGCCAAAAAGAAGAGGTGGCGGCTGCATCACTGTCCTTACAGCCTTATTGCCCGTCGGTGAATCCGTACTCTACTAGTTTCTCGTCTTCGTCTTGCAAGACACCTACCCCTGCTGCATAATAGTTCAACTCTTCTACGCCTGGCTCAAGTGGATTAGACTCTACTACAACCAGCACGTCATCAAAGCTGCCTGCAGGAACTACTAGCTCTCCATCTGTCTCAATTATCTCTGCTCTATCTACTGCAATGTCCGGCGCTATCTCCTGGTAGTATCTAGCACCCAATAGGACTGTACCGGGCATGAACATGCCAGCCTTGTTTTCACCCTCACCAGCAAGCCATGCGCCTGCATGACCTACTATTGCGCCATTCTCATAGTCGTCAACTTCTTCGCCAAAGTAAAATACACTGTTTGTCTCGTCACAAATGGCAAAGAAGTTCCTCGATACTTCTACCAGCTCGCCATTCTCTGTTTCTCTTTCCTCAACTACTCTAGTTTCTGTGCCATTTACTTCCCTCGTTTCATTTAAAACGGTTATTATCAGCTCAACTTCTGCCCCACTTTCATTTGCTACCAGCACTTGTCGGTAGTTAGGCTCAAGTATGAAGTATGGGTTACTGCCTGTGGCACTGAATGTGCAGTTTTCGGTTCTAAATGATGATGTATATTCAATTTCCTCTTCTCCTTCTTCTGCAGATTCTGAGTCATCTTCTGTTTCGAGAATGTCCTCCCCAGGTTCATCTTGGTCTTCAGCATCTTCCGTCTGAGCAAATACTCCAGAGGTAGTAACTGTTAAGGTTACAGCTACAAGGAGTATTGCAATTGCCGCAAACGCCGTTGCATATCTCGTGTTCATTGCTGTGGGTGTATAGTTATGTTTATTATATCATCTGATACAGCCGACTAACTACAATAAGAACCTCTACGCATTAAGATATAAGATCATTTAGCCACTTGTACGAGATAATGAATCCATAATCGTCAAGTAGTAAATATTCTCTAGCGTGTATCTTTTGGAATTACCTCAAAAACTTGTTAAACCAAGCAATTGTAAAGGTCTATCTTCACCAGTATATCATTCTGTGTTCTATTAGCTGCAGTTGCCATCAGTATATACTAATCGATACAAGTACTGATGATTATTGCGATCCTGTAAAGCTCATCTTGCTTTAATAGGAATTGAGAGAAATTGAAGTCAGCAATTTTGGAAAGTATTCATCTAGAAGATATACAGTGGGTGAGAGAATACTCTACATGCTGAATGGCTGAGGTCGTGGCTTCAACTCCCACCCGGTCCATTTCTTCTAATCTAGTAAAATACGGCATTATTTTGAGGTTGTTTTAGGAAGTTGTCGGACAAATTCAGCAGCAATGCCAATTGAGCTTTATTTCAAATTATAAGGTGACCTGCGTACCAGGCAAACTTTGCAGGAAGCATTATGAGATATCTCTATTATAGCTTTACCTCATCTATTTTGAGTTCAACAATCAATTGAGCTTGTTTTAGGAATTAGTCTGTAACCCTTTTAGCCCCTTTTGTGCCTTAACAAATACAATGTCTTCAACAAAGGACGAAACTACCAAACTAGAGAACTCTACCTACAACATCCTGATAGCACTTGGCAAAGAGGCAAGGTTTCTGTATTCTGCTATTGACACATACATAGACGACGCCCGTAAGGACAATAATTCTGAACTTGAAAGAACATGGAAAACCATAAAGCAAGATCGGGAAAGGCATTTGGCGATGCTAAGAGACGCTTTGGAGAAGCAAGCAAGAGAGCAAAAATTGCGCTAATGCAGTAATACTTGCCTGCTAACGATCAAACGGCACCAAGTATTTTTTGTTTTTGGAATGATTTTTTCAGTCTGAAGAAAAGGATAGCAAACCTCCAACTATTGCTGCAGCAGCAGCTTCTATTCCAACAATGATGAGAGGTCTTCGAAACCACAGGTCGTGGGTTCAACTCCCACCCGGTCCATATTTGTCAATCTAGTAAACTACGGTATTGAATTGAGCTTGTTTCGGTAGTTGTCGGACAAATTGCCAAAATCCCAATTAGCTGGCTCGTAGTCATTTACAAGACAAGAGAAAAAATTAAAGGATTCTTAATGTTGCTCTTCGCCATTTTTTAAAGCTATTATTACTACTGTCCCGATTGAGGTAACGGACCGTAATGGCATCGCATATCTTCCAAGGACATGCCGAAATCACACTTTATCTCCACGTGTTGACCTTGTGATGTACCGCTCTCTGCTTCGCTAATCA